>JADZFP010000607.1 GCA_020849825.1 Saprospiraceae bacterium | reverse complement strand
AGGTCGTCGCGCGGGTCGGGCTCGGTCAGGCCCCGCGATTGTGCTTCGCGGACGATGTCGGAGAAACGTCTCACCCCCAACCCCTCTCCAAAGGAGAGGGGAGCGGATAGTCCAGCAGGAGCCGCTCCCCTCTCCTTTGGAGAGGGGTTGGGGGTAAGGCCCTTTGAAGAGGGGCTGGGGGTGAGGCCAAACGCGTTGAATATGTACGACAAAGTCCCCGAAAGCACCCCTTCTATTTTCAGGATACGGTCGCCCGAGTGAATCAGGTCGTTCAGCGTGGTGATAATCGGCAGTCCTGCGCCGACATTTGTTTCGTAACGCCAAAGCACGCCGCGCTGGGCGGCCAGTTGTTTGAGCCGCTCGTACTGAAGATAGGGTGATGAGGCGGCTTGTTTGTTGGGTGTGCTGATAGAAATGCTGGCGCCCAGTATTTGTTCGTAAAAACCGGCTACTTCGGCGGAGGCGGTATTATCTACAAAGATTGTATTGGGCAAATTGAGGGTTTGCATGGTTTCAGCAAACCGTGCGATAGAGAAAGGCTGCTCCGATGCGGCGAGCTGCATTTGCCATTGTTCCAGTGCAATCCCTTCTTCTGCAAACAGCATTTTACGGCTATTGGCCAGTCCTACGATCTTGATTTCCAGTTTGCGGTTGTCGAGCAGGTACGCTGCCTGCGCACGGATCTGTTCGAGCAGCGTACCGCCGATCAGGCCCACGCCGACGATAAAAAGATGGAGGGTTTTGGTATCGGAAAGGAAAAATGCCTCGTGGATGGCATTGAGGGCTTTGGTCTCGTCGGCAGCAGCTACGACGATCGAAATGTTCAATTCGCTCGAACCCTGTGCGATGGCCACGATGTTGATCCCGTTTTTGCCGAGGGCCTGAAACAAACGGCCGGCAATGCCGGGGCGATAACGCATGTTTTCACCTACAACCGCCACTACCGCCAGGTCGCTTTCAATTTTGAGCGTATCCACCAGGCCGGTACGCAATTCGTAGGAAAATTCTTTTTCCACGGCCATTTTAGCCAGACTGGCCTGGCTGGGCGACACGGCGAACGTGATGCTCGTCTCGCTTGATCCCTGTGTAATCAGCACAATATTGACCCCCGCCTGCGCCAGCGCGCCGAACAACCGGGCGGCAATGCCCGGCACCCCAAACAAGCCGCTGCCCTGTACTGTGAGCAGGCAAATCTGATTGATGCTGGAAATACCCTTTACCGGATGACCGGCATCGTCGCTTTTACGACTGATCCAGGTGCCGGGGAAATCGGGTTTGAACGTATTTTTAATGGCCAGCGGGATGTTTTTGGCCAAAGCCGGCTGTATAGTGGGCGGGTAAATAACCTTGGCGCCGAAATGGCTCATTTCCATGGCTTCACGGTAAGTCATGGTCGGCAGCGTAAATGCTTTTTTAACCCTGCGCGGATCGGCGGTCAGCACACCATCCACATCGGTCCAGATTTCGATCACCTCTGCATCCAGTGCGGCGCCCAGCAGGGCCGCGGTATAGTCGGAGCCGCCGCGCCCCAGCGTCGTGGTGAGGCCATCGGCTGTGCTGCCGACAAAACCCGTAACGGCCTGTACCTGAGGGTGATGGGCAAAATATTCGGTGATGAGCCGGTTGGTTTCCTCGGCGTCGACCTTGGCGTTGCCGAACTGTGTATCCGTTCGGACGACCTTCCGCGCATCGAGGTATTGCGTGGGGATGCCTGCCTGTTGCATGGCATGGGCGATGATGAACGCCGAATTGCGCTCGCCAAAACTCACGACAAAATCGAGGGAGCGGGGCGATACCTCGCGCAGCAGAAAAATACCTTGTAGCACATTGGCCAGGTCGGTAAATTTTTCGGCCATAGGCGCAGCGACGGCTTCGTACAACTCCGGCCGAAGCAGGTTTTTTGCGGTCTCAAAATGACGGGTGCGCACCTGATCCAACAGGTCAACATAGGTTTGATCGCCATGTGCAGCGCGGCGCGCCATCTCGATCAGGGTGTCGGTGACTTTTGAAAAGGCGGAAAATACCACCGCAAATTTGTCGCCGCGGCGGTAGTATGCTTTCAGGATGTCGATCAGGCTTTTGATCGTATCGGGTGTTCCGACCGAGGTGCCGCCGAATTTGAGAACCTTCATGAATGATGGCTTCTGGTGAAAAAATGGAGTGCAAAGGTCTGCTGTCGCTAAACAACCCGGAACCTTATTGGCCTGCTTTTTTGATCGAAAATGCCAAAAATGAAGCCGGGGCTGCCACGCTAAAGGCGCGACAACCCCGGGAAGTTTCAGGCTGTGAAGGGAGGAGTCGAACCTCCAAGGGGCAATTAGGGCCGGTTACCCGGTCTTTGTTTTGTGCTCCCCACCCCCGAGACAGGAGGGCATGGCTGCCAATTTCATCACCTCACAGTATAGATCCAAAGCGGCGGAGCGAAGCGGAGTCCTGTGCAGGAAACTTTTTTCCTTTTTTCACCCGCTCTCGCGCTTTGTGATGTGACAAAGGTAAAGGCAGGCGCTTCTTTATTGCAAATTTTTTATTAAAAATTTAAAATTATTACACTTTATTTAAATAAATAACCAAATCATTAAATAATCGTAAAAAATAGACTTGCGGTCCGGGGAAAAATTTTCATTTTGACAATGGCGAACAAAACCCGTTTTCTGCGTTTACATAGCAACGATGACAAACACTGACCCATTTATTCTGCAACTGCGGGAAAAACTGGCGGGGCCTTTGCCGGGGCGCGCCGCCCAATACCGGATGGCCAGTATGCGACGCCTGCAGGAACTTGACGATACCCCGATTCCTCCGCTGGACGCGCGGGTGGCTTGCGTCCTGCATTTGCTGCATCGCAGGCACGAGCACGACGATTGGCGCACGGTTTTGATCCAACGCACGACCAACCCGCGCGACCGGCATAGCGGACAAATCAGTTTTCCCGGTGGCCGATGGGAAGAAAGCGACGGCGACGACCTGGCGGCCGCGGCTTTGCGCGAAGCGCATGAAGAAATCGGCGTGTCGCCCCTGGAAGTGGAACTGCTCGGCCGGCTCACCGATTTGTATATTCCGGTGAGTAATTTTTTGGTACACCCCTTTGTCGGGGTCCTGCTGGGCCGACCCGAATTCCAGCCTCATCCGGGTGAAGTGGAAAATATTCTGACCCCTCCGATCCGGCAATTGAACGACCCGCTCAATCGGAAAACGACCGACATCAGCATCGCCCAGGGGCTAACCATCCGTGAAGTGCCTTACTTCGATGTCGAAGGGCGCGTGCTTTGGGGGGCGACGGCCATGATTTTGAGTGAGTTTTTTGCGATTTTGGATTAGTGCCGTACACACCGGCATTATAACCAACGCACCAGTCCAAAATCCTGCCGGTGGGCCAGCAGCGGATGTTTGGGGAAGATGCGGAAGCCGTATTCAAATACGCCCGCCGTACCCAAAGCGATGTGGCAGGCATAGCGCGGCTTTGATTTGCCGTTTTCAAGCGACATTTCGTGGACGGAAATCAGTTCCAGTGGTTTTACCGTCACACGGCGGAAAAACACGACTTCCACGCCGATGTCTTCAGGCGCCAGACCGTACAATTCGAGCGTCACTTCCGCCTCGAATTTGTCGCCCAGGTGCATGGAATGGTTGTAGGTATCGGGTGCTTTGAGTTCTTTGAGTTCGATGGCTTCCCAGCCCTGGCGCAGGTAATTTTTCCACTCCACGAGCTCGCGAACCGGTTCGTAGTGGTTCTTTTTGAGTTTTTGGCTGCGGGCCCAGAGTTTGCTGTAAAAACGCTCCTGATAGTCGTCGAGCATACGTTTCATCACAAACTCGGGTGCGATTTGGGCACTAGTATTGCGGACGTGGCTTACCCAGCGCTCCGAAACGCCTTTCTCGTCGCGCTCGTAATAAGTCGGTACGATGTCGTTTTCCAGGATATTGTAGATGGTCTCTGCGTCGAGTTCATTTTGCAGCGCCGGATCGGAATAGGTATCGTGTTCGGGCAATGCCCAGCCGGCGCCGGCTTTGTAGCCCTCCACCCACCAGCCGTCGAGCACCGAGAAGTTCATCACACCGTTCATCACGGCTTTCATGCCCGAGGTACCGGAGGCTTCTTTGGGGCGGGTCGGATTGTTCAGCCAGATATCGACGCCTTGCACCAGCAGTTTGGCCATTTCCATGGAATAGTTTTCCAGGAAAATCACCTTGCCCTTGAAAAGTGGATTTTTGGTGGTGTTGTAGATCAGTCGGATAAATTCCTGCCCGCCTTTGTCGGCCGGGTGCGCCTTGCCGGCAAACAGGAAGATGACCGGCCGGTCGGCGTTGTTGACGATTTCAGCGAGGCGTTTTTCGTTGGAAAACAGCAGCGTAGCGCGTTTGTACGTGGCAAAACGGCGGGCGAAACCGATGACCAGGGCGTCGTCGTTCAGTCCGTTGACGATCTCGAAGGTGGCGCTCGGGTTTTCGCCCCGTCGGGCAAAATCTTCCTGCAGGGTTTTGCGCACCCAGTCGAGCAGGCGTTTTTTCAGCAGCCGGCGCAAGTCCATAATTTTGTCGGACGGCACTTTGTGGATTTTTTCCCAGCGGCTGTGGTCGGTCTGGTTCGACAGGAAGTCTTTGCCGAACGTTTTTTCATACAGTTCCAACCATTCCCGGGCCACCCAGGTGGGGAAGTGTACGCTGTTGGTGACGTAGCCGATGTGGGTTTCGGCGTAGTTGTAATCCGGGTAAAGGTCGTTGAACATTTTCTGGCTCACTTCGCCGTGCAGGCGGCTTACACCGTTCACTTCCTGCGAGGTACGGATGGCCAGGTGGCTCACCGAGAACAATTCGTTGGGGTCGGCGGCTACGAGACGGCCGATACCGATGAGCTGTTCCCAGCTGATGTTGAGGCCATAGGTATATTCAAAAATATAGTCGCGCAGCAGCGCTTCCGAAAATGCGTCGTGGCCGGCCGGGACAGGCGTATGCGTCGTGAAAAGTTGGGTGGAGCGGACGACTTCAAGCGCCTCTTCAAACGACAACTTTTTGTCTTTTACATAATTTTGAAGGCGTTCCAGTCCGAGAAAAGCCGCATGGCCTTCATTGAGGTGGTACAGGTCGGGGTTAAGCCCCATGGCTTTCAGGGCGCGCAGGCCGCCGATGCCCAGCACAAGTTCCTGGCGCAGGCGGTTTTCGTTGTCGCCGCCGTACAGTTGGTGTGTGATGGAGCGGTCTTCCCAGCGGTTGTCGTCGATATCGGTATCGAGCAGGTAAAGATGGATTCGGCCCACCGAGAGCAACCAGACTTTGATCCAGACGGTGCGCCCGGCCAGGTTGACGTGGATTTTTACCCATTCGCCCCGCTGATCGCGCACGGGGCGCAGGGGCAATTGGGTGAATTTGGCGGCATCCAGCTGATGGATTTGTTCGCCGCGCAGCGAAATAGCCTGCTGGAAATACCCGTAGCGGTACAACAGGCCGACAGATACCAGGTTGGTGTTGCAATCGCTGGCTTCCTTGAGGTAATCGCCGGCCAGCACACCCAGTCCGCCCGAATAAAGCCTGAGGCTTTGGTGCAGACCGTATTCCATGCAGAAATAGGCGATTTGCGGGCCGGTCGGGGCCGGGGCTTTCTCTGTATATTGTTTGAAGTCGCCGTATACTTTGCCGAGGCGCGCCATAAAACCGGCATCGTCGAGCAAAGCCTGGGCCCTTTCCACACTCAGTTCGTCGAGCAGGGCAACGGGGTTAAAGTTGAGGTGTTCAAATTTTTGTGCATCGATGCTTTTGAACAGATCGATGGCGTCGTGCTGCCACGACCACCAGAGGTTGTGGGCCAGTTCGTTCAGGGGGGCGAGGCCGGCGGGCAGTTTGGGTTCGATGAAAATGCGCTTGAGTTTTGCGCCGTTTTCGGTCAGATTACCGAGCATATCGTTCAAAAAATTACTTCGTGGAAAATGAGGAGGCGAAGGTAAGGCGATTTTACGCGAAGGTTCGTGTAATTACGACAAAAAGGGGTTCGGGTGCAAAACCGGCATTGGAAGGGAGAATCTTTTGGATAGTTTTACGCCGTTCAAATAAGCCGGAATCAAATTGCTTTTTAACAAGCGAACGGGCGCAGGGTTTGATCGAATACTGCCCGGAAGCAGAAAAAAAATGAGGCAGTGCCACCACAGCACTACCTCAGCCCTAACCAAATAAAACCAAATTATTCTTTCGTTGAAACGATTTCAAAAATTGATGACACAAAATTAGTGCTCTTTGTGTATTATATACAAGAACAAAAGCAGGAATTTTTAAAAAAAAATTTCAAACAAGGTTTTCCCGCTCTCCAAAAATGAAAATCTGCACAGGAGGGGCGAGGCTTAACAAAAAAACTTTAAAATCACCATTCAGTTCAATTACGCTTTTCTGTCTCTTTGCATAAAACATAATTTTATTTGCTTTTGAAAATGGAAAATTTTTGGTCAAAATTGACATTCAAACTACTGGTTGTTTTTGCACTTATTGTAGCCCCTACACTCATTGCCCCGCTCACTGCACAAAATGCCGAACGGGACGCCGATGCCGCCTACATCCGTAAAATTTACAGCCAATCACTCACCGACGGCCGTTGCTATCCCTGGCTCGAGCACCTTTCGCTTCAAATCGGGCACCGGCTGAGCGGAAGTACCGGCGCCGAAAAAGCCGTAATCTGGACGGAGGCCATGCTCGATACCCTGGGCCTCGACTCCGTCTGGCTTCAGCCGGTCATGGTGCCCCGCTGGGTGCGCGGCGAAGCCGAACAGGTGCGCGTTGCCGGCGCCGCCAACAAAGCCGACAATTTCAGTCTGCACGCCCTGGCACTCGGCGGCTCAGTCAGCACACCCGCCAAGGGTCTGCAGGCAGAAGTAGTGGAGGTAAACAGTTGGGAAGCCCTCGACCAACTGGGCGAACGAAATCTTCGCGGCAAAATCGTCTTTTACAACCGCCCTATGGACCCCACCCGCATCCGCACCTTTGAAGCATACGGCGGCGCCGTCGACCAGCGGGTATATGGCGCATCCCGCGCCGCGAAATACGGCGCCGTCGGCGTGCTGGTGCGTTCGATGGGCCTCCGGCTCGACGATTATCCGCATACCGGCACCCTGCGCTACGATTCGGCCTTTACCCTCATCCCGGCAGCAGCCATCAGTACCAACGCTGCCGAACGCCTCTCCGCTTTGCTCAAAAAAGGCCAACCGGTACAGGTTTTTATGAAAATGAACTGCCAAACCCTGCCCGATGTGCAGTCGTACAACGTCATCGGCGAGATACGCGGCTGGGAAAAACCCGGCGATATCATTCTTGTCGGCGGCCACCTCGACAGCTGGGACGTCGGTCATGGCGCGCACGACGATGGCGCAGGCTGCGTACAAAGCATGGACGTGTTGCGCAACCTGCGCCGGCTCGGCTACCAACCCCGGCACACAATTCGTTGCGTGCTGTTTATGAATGAGGAAAATGGCCTGCGGGGCGGTACCGAGTACGCAAAAGAAGCCAAACGCAAAAACGAATTCCACCTCTGCGCCATCGAAAGCGACGCCGGCGGCTTCACCCCCCGCGGCTTTTCCTTCGATGGCGATGATGCCGTATTCGGGCGCTTTTTTGAAAAAGTGGAAGGCTACGAACCCCTGCTCGAACCGTACGGTCTGAGCATCACCCGGGGCGGCAGCGGCGCCGATATCGGGCCGTTGAAAGGCATGAAAGGATTGCTGAGCGGTTATTCACCCGACTCACAGCGCTACTTCGACGTGCACCATACTGCCGCCGACGTATTCGATACGGTCAATAAACGCGAACTCGAACTCGGGGCCGCCAGTATGACGGCATTGGTCTATTTGCTCGACAAATACGGTCTCTGAGCCGAAACACACCTTCGATCTGGTGAATAAAGTCGCCGGGCGACCGCTTCGCCGATTTTTCGGCGCGACAAGCCCTGTTTCACTACATTTGCCCCTTCCTTGAAAAACAATAGCGGCCGGTAGCCGTTTTATCCGCGTTTTCGCCAAAAAATTTTCCATACAAAGCTACACAAGCATAATCTCAAGACATGTCGCAGTTCAAATCGGATGTTGAAGCGGTAGATGCCCTCGCCGCGGCATACAAAGACCTCTCGGCCGAAATCGGTAAAGTAATCGTGGGCCAGGATGACGTGGTTAAAGCTGTAATCCTATCCCTGCTCTCCAATGGCCACGCGCTGCTCGTCGGTGTGCCGGGTCTTGCCAAAACCTTGCTGGTAAGCACGATCGCCGAAGTGCTCGATCTCGAGTTCAAACGTATTCAGTTTACCCCCGACCTGATGCCCTCCGACATCACAGGGACGGAAATTCTCGATGAAGACCGCCATTTCCGCTTTGTGCGTGGCCCGGTATTCGCCAATATCGTGCTGGCCGACGAGATCAACCGTACGCCGCCCAAAACCCAGGCTGCCCTGCTCGAAGCCATGCAGGAACGCTCGGTAACGGTGAGTGGCGCCCGGCACGGTCTTCCGTCGCCGTTTTTCGTACTTGCGACCCAGAACCCCATCGAACAGGAAGGCACTTACCCGCTGCCGGAAGCCCAGCTCGACCGCTTCATGTTCAATATCCCGCTGACCTATCCGACGTACGAACAGGAGGTTGAGGTGGTCAAAAACACAACATCTCTCCGGAAAGTGGAACTCCGCCACATCCTGAATGCCGAGGAAATTCTCAGTTTTCAGCAGGTGATCCGCAAAATTCCGGTCAGCGACAACGTGCTGGAATATGCCGTTAGCCTGGTGTCGAAAACCCGCCCGGGTACAGCCCGCGCTACCAAAGAGGCCAACAACTACCTCTCCTGGGGCGCCGGCCCGCGCGCAAGCCAATACCTGGCCCTGGGCGCCAAGGCCCACGCAGCCATCCGCGGCAAATACTCGCCCGATATCGAAGACGTACAGGCCATTGCCAACCTCGTGCTGCGCCACCGCATCGTGCGCAACTACAAGGCGGAAGCAGAAGGCGTGACGGAAGAAAACATCATCGAAGCGCTGCTGTAAGCTTCGCTTCAGGCTCCTACCCTCCACGGGAAAGTCAGGATAAAACTGCTGCCCTTGCCCGGCTCGCTTTTGACGTCGACCAGGCCTTTATGGGCCGTCATAATGGCTTTGACATAACTCAACCCGAGTCCGAAGCCTTTTACATCGTGCAGGTTGCCGGTGTGGACGCGGTAAAATTTGTCGAAAATATGTTTCCGTGCGGCGGCGCCGATACCGATACCATGGTCCTGTACGGTGATTTCCACCCCAATAGGCGTCGTGCGGGTGCGCACGGCGATTTCGGGTTTTTCCGGACTGTATTTATTGGCGTTGTCGAGCAGGTTGTGGATAATGCTCATGATATGGGTAGCGTCGCCCTCCACAACAGGCCGGTCGGCGCGCAGGTCGGTTGAAATGCGGCCATCCCGTTTTTCCACCTGGAGACTGAAATTATCGACCGCCTGCTGGATGAGTTCGTGCAAATTGACGTCGGCCAGGGTGAGTTGGAAGTCTTTTTTATCAATCAGCGCCATTTGCAGCACCCTTTCCACCTGACTGTTCATGCGGCGGTTTTCCTGCCGGATGATGTCGACGAAGCGTTTGATCTTGTCCGGGTTGCTCACGACCGAAGGGCTGCCGATGCTGTCGGCCGCCAGCGAAATGGTCGCGATCGGGGTTTTGAATTCGTGGGTCATGTTGTTGATGAAGTCGTTCTTCATCTCCGACAGTTTTTTCTGCCGGAAAATGACCTGAATCGTGTACCAAAAACAAAACAGGACGATGCTGGTGAATACGATCGACAACACCAGGGTTTTTAGCACCGGTTCGAGCACCAGGGTGGTTCGGTTGGGGAAATAAATGGACAGATAACCCGGCGATTCCAGCGCCTGCTGAAACAAGGCCACCCGGTAAGGCGAATTGTAGAGCGATGCGGCGCCTCCGTGGGTGATCTGTGGGCTGTTGTCGACCACCACGTAGTAGTCGTTCATCACGACAAAACTGCTGCGCGCCTTGGAATATACGCCCGACTGATACGGCGAGTTGATACCCCTGCTGGTGAGTTCTTCGCGCAGCGATTGTGCGAGCAGATCGAGCGGGATGCGTTCGGCCAGGGGTTTGGAATCGACCAGTTGACTCACTTTCATGTATTCCCAACGGGAAACCACGTCTTCAAAGCCCGGTTTTTCTTTTGCTTCCGCAGGCACCGAATCGGCAGCGATACGGCGTGTGGCATAGCCGTTTTCGAGGAAACGCGCTGCGCGGCGAATGTTGCGGTTCGCTTCGTTGGACTGGCTATAAGTGCTGTCGAGGGCCTCCAGCACGGCAACTTCTTCGTAAAAATGAAGTTTGTCGGCCACACGGTTGAGCGCCGCAAAAACGTTTTTATCAAACTGTTCCTCGTTGAGCCGGATACTCCAGCCGATCCAGTAAATCTGGAGACTGATGATCCCGATCAATGCCAGGGACATCAGACCAATGATCAGGCGAATACGGCGGGCGTTCATGAGTGGGTTTGATTTTTTAAGAAAGCGTCAAAAGTAGGTACAAGCCCGCAGGCGCATACTTTGTTTAACCTCGGTTTAACGCAAAAACGGATTATTTTTGTTCAAAATCACGTCAAGGGGCAAATGAAGAATAAACTGTTCGCCATTGGTTTTGCGCTTGTTTGCGCCGCGGCCGTATTGCCGGCCCAAACCACCCATCCGCTTTTGCGTCAAATGCGCGACAATGCCGATGCCCTGCCTTATGGCTCTTTCCGGCTCACGATTAAAGAACATTATCGCGGACAGAACGATACCAGCCGCTATTACGCTACCTGCGCTTTTTACCGCTTCCCGCAAGCCAATGATGCACAGGGTATGCGGTTCGACATCAGCATCGAAGGCCATGCCGGCGGAACCGTGCACCAGCAACGGATCGTATTTGACGGAACGGAAAAATGCGAGTTCAGAGGCGACACCCTGGCCATGCTCTACGACACCCGCTCGCTCGGCAAAGAGTATGTATTTCGCGGCCTGCAAAATTTCTTCTTCGTGCCGCTGTTCCTGCACGACGGCCAGGTCAGGCGTTTTCTGGGGCCCGACAAATTCCTGGGCACGCCGCCGTACCGTACGCTGGCCGACACACTGATCGGCCGCAACCCTTGCCACACTGTGGCTGCCGAATGGAAACCGGATACCAGCACGGCAACGGTGCAACATCTGGCCTTTTACCAGGATGCCCGGACAGGATTGGTGCGGCGCTTCGTCAATATGGAGTGGCTCGACAATACCACGCAAGCCAGCCGGATGCTGCATTTTTTCGAAATTACCGTGGAGGATTTTTCCGGCGAACTGCCCTACAACAGCTTTTACGTCGACTGGCCGGGGCTGCCGGCGGGCATGGAAGTGCGGCGTTACCACGATTGCCAGTACAAGGAATTGATCCGGCCGCGACACGAGCAGCAGGGGTTGTGATGTAGTATCTTCGCCACATGACCTGGCCCGCCGCCATCCAAAATTTCCGCGCCTACCTTGCCCTCGAACGTTCGCTCAGCGCCAATACGCTGGCAGCCTATGACGACGACGTGCAAAAGTTTGCCCGTTACCTCGACCTGCACGGACACGAACTTTCGCCCCTGCAAGTGCGCCGCGAGCACCTCGAACAGTTTATCCTGTGGGTCAACAGCCTCGGCCTGGAAGCCGCTTCGCAAGCCCGGCTGATCTCCGGGTTGCGCGCTTTTTACAAATACCTGCTCGTGGAAGATTTGCTCGACGAAGACCCCACCGAACTCCTGGAAAGCCCGCGCCTGCGCCGCAAAATCCCTGAAGTGCTGAGCATATATGAAATCCAGCAGATGCTCGCCGCAATCGACCTTTCAGCGCCCCAGGGTGTGCGCAACCGCGCTATCGTCGAAACCCTTTACGCCTGCGGCCTGCGCGTGAGCGAACTCATCAACCTGCGATTGACCAACCTGTACTTCGACATCGGTTTTGTCAAAGTCATCGGGAAAAACGACAAGGAACGCATCGTTCCCATCGGCGAATCGGCGGTGAAATACATCCGGCAATACGTCGAACACGTGCGCAACCGGCAGGACAATATCCGGCCCGGCCACGAAAATTTCGTTTTCCTCAACCGCAACGGCCGCCAGCTGACGCGCGTCATGGTTTTTCTCATCATCAAGGAACTTGCTGAAATCGCAGGCGTCCGGAAAAATATCAGTCCGCACACTTTCCGGCATTCTTTCGCCACCCACCTCGTCGAAGGTGGCGCCGACCTGAAAGCCGTGCAGGATATGCTCGGGCACGAGAGCATTACGACGACCGAAATTTATACCCATATCGACACAGAATACCTCAAAGAGACGATCTATTTGTACCACCCGAGGTTGAAATTTCAGGGGCAATAAAGTCAGATCAGCCCCAGATTGGCTGTTGCAACGGCCAGCAGGCCCGCTGTTTCCGTCCGCAACCTCGCTTCGCCGAGGCTTACCCCGGAAAAGCCTTTTTCCAGTGCCATAGCCACTTCTTCCGGGGTAAAATCGCCTTCCGGACCGATCAGGATCAAAGTGTCCAGTCCGGCATCCAGCGTATTTTTCAAATGTGGCAAAGGCTCCGACGCGCACCATGCGATGCGCTTTTGGGCCTCCGGGGCATTCTCCAGTACTTTTTTTATCGGCGTCAGTGCGTTCAGGCGGGGCAGCCTCGCGCGGAGCGATTGTTTCATGGCCGACACCAGAATCTTTTCCAGGCGGTCGAGCCGCGCGGTATCGCGTTCCGAGCGTTTGCAGAGCAGCAGGGTGATCTCATCGACGCCGATTTCCGTGGCTTTTTCCAGAAACCACTCCAGGCGTTCCATCTGTTTGGTGGGCGCGATGCCGACGTGCAGGCGGGCAGGGCGCTCCGGCGGGGCAGGGCGGGTATCGATAATGCGGGCGACAGCGCTTTTTTTACCCGCTTCGGCGAGTTCGGCGGTATAAAAAAATCCCTGGCCGTCGGTCAGTTCGAGCCGGTCGCCGGGCTGGCGGCGCAGCACGGTGAGCAGGTGGCGGCTTTCTTCTTCGTCGAGGAAGGCGAGGCCGTTGTTTATCTGAGAAACAAAAAATAGCACCTAATCAAATAATGAAGGCGTTCTTGGAAAGTTCGTGTTTAACACGAATCTGGGCTTGGAGCCGTCTGCTCTTACAATGAATCCCCCTTTTTCAAGGTTGTTAAAAATGGTTCGTATCTTCCTATAGTAATTTTCGTAGTGTTTTACATCAGAGGTTGGTCCAAATTTTTTGGAATACAAGTAATTATTGACTCGTTTAGCGCTTACAATGTCCTCACGACTAAAAAAATTATGTTGATAGGTCGCATCAAGAACGTCTTTGTAGTCATTTGAAAGATTGTCAAATGCCCCCCCAAATATTTGAAGCAACTCGTTGCTGTATTCATTTTTGACAAGTACTCGATTGACCAGAAAAACCGGGTAGAGATCAGGGCTGTTAGGATGTCTATAAATAAGTCCGTTCTCTTCGAGCGTTGAAATAACATCGAAGTGGTTATTATCTGGAGTCAGAATAATGGTGTAGCGCTCCTGGCGATTAAGCAGTTCTGATTTGTAGAAGTAGGCCAGGGCGATCTCTTGTTCTTCTGATAAGTCTCTGCCTTTGTTTTGTTTATAAATAAAACCAGAGAAACTATCAAGCCATAATTTCATGGGTTCATCCAGTACCTTCCCCTTTCTGACAAACAAACTGATATCATTCTCGGTATGCAGGATATAGAAAGGCACATCAATTTCATTGTCAAGGCATGAGTTAGTTAGCGATGCCATACCTATGCCCCTGCCTTCCCAACGGTCAAATGATTTCAGCAGATCGGCCAAACGCGGGTTCCGGGCCTTGGGGTTTGGGATTATTCTTCGCGTTTTTACAACTTGATCTATCAGGATTTTTTGATCCGCCCGAAATGCTCCAGGGTTTCTGATTTCGATATGTTGGTCTGGCTGGATAATGATATTGACAAAACGATCGGACGAATAATCCCTGTGAGCCAGGGCATTATTGACTGTTTCCCGAATTAATTTTTCAGGGTATTCCGGTTTGCTTTTTCCGCCTTTTTCTGCGCTCACCCCGACTTGGATGTTTTTCAGGACAAAAACGAAGCTTTGCTCAAGCAATTGAATAATGTTATCCTTAATGATTTGTTTGTTTTGCGCGATTTCAATTGCCGATTCAACAAATCCGTCAACCTGGCAACGGCCTTGTACAAAGTCATAAATATTATCTCCACAGACCAGAAGGCCCAGCAAGGTTGGTTTTCCGTCCCGGATAAAGTTTTTTCTGCTCAGGAATGAAAGGGCGGAAGGAATATCGGCCTTCAAACTTTCAACTTTTATATCGCGGTTTAAGCGGATTAAATAGTCGTTCAGTTTATCAATATTCAAATTGTCCAAAGAGGCGGTTGGGACAATCTGGATTTCACGGGCGTTGGCCAGTTCATCCCGTAATTCTTTTTGCGCCTGTAACTTATGTTTGTCTATTTTATGGTCGCCAGTCAAGCGGCGCTCATAGGCCTATTTGTTATAATAGACATACTTCATTTCCTCCGGAAGTTTTTCAACAAATACGAGACAAACCCTTTTGTCCAGCATTTCTTTGATTTCGATGGAAGGAAAATAACCTTGCAGGTCGAGTGGTTTTTGGTCCTCGTTTGTAAATTTCTTTGCTAACTCCTTGATTTTCTCTTCGTTATCAGGATTAAAACCTGTTAACTGGTAATTTTTGTTTTTCTCTTTAATCCCAATAATCAATATTCCACCATTAGCATTCAAAAATGCACACGCTGACTTATATACTTCTGTCCAGTCCTCGCCGGAAGTCACATCCTTGACTTCTATCCGATCCGTTTCAACCGGGTAGTAAGTCGATTCGCGAATACAGGATTCAATTTTATCGAGAATACGGTCGATCTCGCGCATTTTGGCACCATTGCATGGTTAAAACAGGGTAAAATTAGCCTAAAAATGGTTTACGGCTCAAAAAATCCGACACTCGCCCCGACCCAGTCCTTGCCTTTGTTGTAGCGCACGCCCACCATTTCGCCCTTGCTGATCCGGATCAGGTTGTTGACCAGGCGCGGCGCCGGCCAGCCTTTGTCCCAGAGCATCATCATGCGGATTTCGCATTTGGAGGGCTCCTCGGGGTTGGGCGTCTCGATGCCGGGGATGTAGTGCACCTTGCGCTGGAGGATATAGTTGGAAGGGTCGTCGACACTTTCCACATCCTGTTTTGTGATGTTGACCATTACGCCCTGGCCGGAGAAGGAAAACAGCGGCTTTAGCACCCAGTTTTCGAGGTCGTCGGGGATACTTTTCAGTTCGTTGACGAAAAGGGTTTGGGGCACGAAGTCCGATTGCAGGAAAGGCAGGGTATGTTTGGAAATGCGGAAGAACCAGTTGGGGTGCCCCACCCATTCGGCATTTACCTCGCTGAACATATCCCATTCGCGGGGCAGATCGGCGCGTTTTTCCAGCTCGTCGAAGATGATTCGGTTGTAGATGCGCTCTACCCCGATGCGGCGCCCGGCCTCGTCGATGTAATAGAGGTCGCGGCCCTCGCGGCGCAATTTGCTCAGACACAGTGTTTTGATGCCCAGGTGTTTTTCACTGCCCCAAAAATCGATGCGGGTGTTTTGTTTTTCCGGTTCGATTTCCAGAAGGATTACGTTTTCGGGCCGGCTGTTGCCCACGATCACTTCCCGGAGCAATTCGACGTAGCCATTTTCATCGATTCCGCCGAAGAGGTGATGAAAATCGGCGGGAATATCGAAGTGCTTGCGGTACGCCTCGGCCAGCAGGTGCTGAAAAAAATACAAAGAGGGGAAGCCCTGCATTTCGATCAATTGCGGGGTCAGATTGCCCTCCGCATCGCGGCAAATACCAAAATCGAGTTGCAGGAAAACCGTGTGTTCGGCCTCGTTGGGCACCTGAATATGCGGTGGAATGGCAGCCGCGCTTTTTTTCCTGAAATCGGGTCTGGTAATCACCGCACAAATGTCTTCGACACCCTTCAGCAATTTGTTTTTTAGATCCCTGGGGACAAAAACCGGTGTTTCACATACCCGAAAGGTAACCGGCTCTCCGTAGGCTGTGTTGACGGTATGTAAAAAAGCCTCGTATTTCTCAGGCGTAAAAGCGGCGTTGAAGCGGTGGCGTACGTCTTTGTGCATGGCGTAAACAATGATTCGGTTGTTCCCGGCGAAAGTGGGTTATTTTTTGTAATTCCTGCTTTTAATTTGGGAAAAAATGCACCGCATTTAAGCCGTACTTTTGTCGGCTTTGTCAAAATGAGCCGCCAAAGGCATTCAAGCAAACACCGAGGCCATGACCGACCTGAAATCGCAAATTATCCCCGATAAAGTTCCGCAACATATCGCCATCATCATGGATGGCAATGGCCGATGGGCCAAACAAAAAGGCATGCCTCGCGTACTCGGGCACCGCAGCGGCGTAAAAAGTGTGCGTGAAGTAACCGAAGCCGCCGGCGAAATCGGCGTCAAATACCTCACACTCTACGCGTTCAGTACCGAAAACTGGAGCCGCCCGCCCGCCGAAGTAACCGCCCTGATGGGCCTTCTGGTAGAAACCATTCGCGGCGAAATACGCGAACTCAACAAAAACGGCGTGCGCCTTATGGCCATCGGCGACCTGGAAGCGCTGCCGGCCGAAAGTTACCGCACCCTGCTGGAAGGCATGGAGCAAACCAAAAACAACACCCGTCTTACCCTCGTGCTGGCCCTCAACTATTCGGCCAAATGGGAGATTCTGCGCGCCGCCCGCATCCTGGCCGAACAAGCCGCCGCCGGCGCTTTGCGCCCGCAGGACATCGATGAAACCGTGTTTGAAAGTGCGCTCAGCACCCGCGGCATTCCCGACCCCGAACTACTCATCCGCACCAGCGGCGAAACCCGCATTTCCAATTTCCTGCTCTGGCAGATCGCTTACGCAGAACTGTATTTCACGCCCGTTTTTTGGCCCGATTTCGGCAAAAAAGAATTGTTCGAGGCTATTCTCAGCTACCAGCGCCGCGAACGCCGCTTCGGAATGATCAGCGAACAACTGGCCCGCTAAATTTCACTGCACCACGACCGCCAGCCGGTTGTCTTTGCCGTAGGCCAGCCGGGTGATGTTTTTTACCCCGTATTTACTCAAATTGGCGATTTCTTTCCAGTCCGTTTGCACCCCCGGTTTGTACTGGTACAACTTCGCGCCGCTGCCGGCGAGATAGGTGCCATCGGGCAGAATCGCGAAATCCTCGCTGCCGGGCAAGGTTTTTACCACCACGTCGGCGTGCTGGGTGCGCAGGTCGTAGGTTTTGAGCAGCCAGGTTTGTTCGGTGGCTTTTTGGACAAATGCCAGTTTGTCGTCGGGGGTTTTGAGCAGGCAACGCCCGATGCCGGAAGCGATCCAGAGGGGCTTTTTTCCGCGCGTACCGGCCAATACAAGCCGGTCGGGATTGGCGGGGCCGTTGCCCACCAGATACAGGGCGCATAAAGTATCGCGCAGCCAGCAGTGGTAACCCACGTTGTCGATATCGGGAAAAACCGGCAGGCCGGTATCGGAGCGGTCGATGGGGAGTACCCAGAGCCGCTGACGATTGTCGGGCTCAACCCGCACGACCGAAAACTGCCGCCCGCCGGGCATGGGCGTCGGCGAAAATTCCGATTCTGCCGTGGCGGTCACCCGTGTACGTGTTTTCAGCACCGCGTCGAGGGCGAAAATGTCGGTTTGGGACGTATCCGCTGCTTCCTGCACCGTGAGGTAAATTTCACCCGAGGGAAAAAAGCAAGGCTGGTTGTTGTACCCCTTCGGGTTATTGGCGCTCAAAAATCTCGGAGCAGCCACCGACCAGTTGCCGTCGGTGTTTTTTACAAGGGAAAAAAGCAAAAGGTCGGTGTGAGGCAATTGTTGGGCCGACAGGGCCGCAGCGCCCAAAAAGCAGCAGGCCAAAAAGGTAGTTTTCATCCTGAACGTATTGATTTTAAGCCGGAAAATAACGCTCCGACACAGCATCAACGCTTTTCCCCGCGATTTTTGTCCAAAATGGCCTGACCTTTGTCTTGTCATTCGACAAAAAACGGTGAAGTGAAAAATTTTACCCCAACAGCAAACACATTCTCTTCCATAGCCGATTGGCTGCAGGCCAGCCAACAGGGCGATGTTCCGGCGGAGCAGGATTTTGTGCTGCTGCCCCGGTATCCGTTCAGCGATTATCGCGGCGTGCAGGCTTTGTTGCCGTTCAGCAAGCAGTTTTACGAGGTCACCCTGCTCCACCGTTTTCCGGTGGATGCGACGGAGGAGCGCGGCCCGGCCGTGATTTTCGTGGCGCCCGAACAGGTGTTTTCACCGCTTCGCGAAGAATGTGGCCGCGGCTTTACCTTCTATTTTACATCCGGCTTTTTGCCCGCTTCCGGAGAAGAAGCCGATCGGTTGTTGTCTTTTTTTCAACAAGGTGAAAACCCTGTACTGCCTTTAAAACCCGGCGTTTTCGATGAATTGTTTCGCCTCGGCGAAATCATGCTCGCCGATGCACAGAATCCCTTCGACAAATACCGTCGGTCCGTTTTTCAACATTTATTGACGGTGTTTTTGTACAAATGCCACGCGGCAAGCGACCGGCCGGTTGCCCTTGCCGAAAAGCCTTCCCGGGCACTGGAAATTGCCAATGAATTCCGCAGGCTGGTGGAACTGCATTTTCACAGCTGCCACAGCGTAACCGATTACGCCCGCCTGATGGAACTCACGCCGGGCCACCTCAACGACTCGGTCAAAGACAGTACGGGCAAAAATGCCAGCGGCATCATCGCCCGGCGCATCCTGGAAGAAGCACGAAAAATGCTGCAGTATTCCGAAGAAGACGTGGCTGCGATCAGCGACAAGCTGCAATTTGCCAACCCCTCGCATTTTGGGAAATTTTTCAAAAAGGCGACCGGAGAGACCCCCCTGGGCTACCGCAGAAGAGTGAATAAGGGGTAAATTGGTGAAGCGGAAATAAAAGGGCGCAACGGAACCGACCCGTCGCGCCCTTTGCATAAAATACGTTTTTGAAGGCTTGTTTTACACGAAAAACACGGCTTATGCCTGCGACGGTTTCCAGCCTTTCATTACGTACCAAACCACGTAGACGAAGCACACCAGCGGCACCAGCAGCGCCATTTTCATGCCGCCCGACTGGGAGAGCAAGCCTGCTACCGGCGGCAATACCGCGCCCCCGACGATGGCCATGATCACCAGCGAAGAAGCCAGTTTGCTTTCGGCCGCCGACAGCCCTTTGGTCGATAGGGCGAAAATGGTGGGGAACATGATGCTCTGGCAGAAATAAGTGAGCATGATACAGGCCACGCCCGCCAGTCCGCCGAGGAAAAACGCGGCCAGCACCAGTCCGACGGCGGCAACGGAATACCACGACATTACCTTCCTGGGCTCCGTCACGCTCATCAGCGAAGTGCCCGCGATGCGGCCCAGCAGGAAGAGGATCATGGCAAAGGAGGCGTGGTAGTTGGCAATCTTTTCAGGTGTCACGTTCGGGTCGACGCCAAACAGGGTGTTGGCGTAGGCGACCGTCAGACCCACGTGTTCAGTGGGCGAAAAATCGAGTTTGAAGTCGGCAAAATAGCCCCACAACGTCGCCTGGGCGCCTACGTTGGCAAACTGCGCCAGTACGCCCAGCGTCAGGTGGCGGTATTTGCTCAGCAAACCGCCGACGGTGACTTTTTCGTGGGCGGCCTGTTCTTCTTCCCGGCCAACTTCGGGCATTTTGGTCAACCAGAACACCAGCGCCACGGCCAGCAGGATCAGGCCGATGGTCAGGTAGGGCATTTGTACCGACTGGGCTTCCTGGGCGCGGTAAATTGCCAGTTCGGCCTCCGTTTTGGTGGCCAGCAATTGTTTGGTGTCGAGGTCGGAGAAGATAAACCGTGCCCCGATGATCGGTCCGATGATGATGGCGATGCCGTTGAACGTCTGGGCAAAATTGATCCGCCATTCCGCTTTTTTCGGGTCGCCGAGCACCGTGACGTACAGGTTGGCCGCCGTTTCGAGGAAGGCCAGTCCCGACGCAATGGTAAACAGGGCAAAAAGGAAAAAAGCGTACACCCGGATGTTGCCGGCCGGCACGAACAACAGGGCGCCCACCGCAAACAGCAGCAAGCCCGTAAGAATACCGGCTTTATAGCCATACCGCCGCATGAACATTCCGGCCGGAATAGCCATTACGAAATAGCCGAAATAAAAAGCGGAGTCGACAATGCCGGCCTGCCAGCGTTTCAGATCGAGGGCAAACTGGAAGTGGCGGATCAGCGAGCCGTTCATGCTGTTGGGTATTCCCCACAGAAAAAACAGGCTGCACACCAGGATAAAGGGGATCAGGTACGGGTTGCGGGCGTTTGACATAGCGATTGATGCGATTGGTTCGATTGATTCGATTAGCCCTCCCCCAACCCTTCCGAGGAGGGGAGCGGATGGTGGTGTTGATTGACGATGACAAATAATCTGATTAATCCGATTGGTTCGATTAGCCCTCCCCCAACCCCTCCGAGGAGGGGAGCGGATGGTGGTGTTGATTGACGATGACAAATAATCCCCACGATCCGGACTAATCGAATCAATCGAATCAATCGAACCAATCGAATCAATATTTAAGGTTTAGATGATACAACATATCCCTGGTCATGGCATCGAGGTCGTATTCGGGTTGCCAGCCCCAGTCGCGGCGGGCGGCGGAGTCGTCGATCGTGGCCGGCCATGAATCGGCGATGGCCTGGCGAAAGTCGGGTTTGTAGCTGATTTGAAAACCGGGCATCTCTTTTTGGATGCTGGCGGCGATTTCTTCGGGGGTAAAGCTCATGCCGGCCAGGTTGTAGCTGGTGCGCACGGTCAGGCGGTCGGAGGGCGCTTCCATCAACTGGAGCGTGGCCTTGATCGTATCGGGCATGTACAGCATGGGCAGGCGGGTATCGGCCCGCAGGAAGCACTCGTAGGGTTTGTGCTGAACGGCGTAGTGGTAGATGTCGACGGCATAGTCGGTAGTGCCGCCGCCGGGCATGCTCTGGTAGCCGATGATGCCCGGGTAGCGCATGGAGCGTACGTCGAGGCCGTAGCGGCGGAAGTAGTAGTTGGCCCAGTTTTCACCGGCCACTTTGCTGATGCCGTACACGGTTTCGGGGATGAGTACCTCGAACTGCGGGGTATTGTCGCGGTGCGCTTCGCGGCCGAATACGGCGATGGAGGAGGGGAAATAGACCTTGGCGACCTCCCGCTGCCGGGCAACTTCCAGCACGTTGAAAAGGCTGGTCATGTTGATGTTCCAGGCCCACATCGGGTCTTTTTCGCCCGTGGCGCTCAGGATGGCGGCGAGGTGGTAGATCTGGGTGATGCGGTATTTCCGCACGAGTTCGTCGAGCGCGGGCGCATCGAGTGCGTTGAGGATTTCGGTGGGGCCGGATTGCGGGTCGAGGGCTTTCAGATCGGTGGCGACGACATTGTCGGCGCCGTAGGTTTCGCGCAGGGCTTCGGTCAATACGGCGCCGATCTGGCCGCCGGCGCCGGTTAGCAGGATACGATCGGATGTCATGTAAAATTTGGCAAAGGCTGTTTCGGGGCGAAATGTAAGGGAAATGGCGGGGGAGCGGGAAAATGAGCAGGGAAGATTTTTTCATTTCTTTTTTTCAAATTTAATATTCAATGTTAAATTTGTCCAAACTTTAAGAAATGATCCCTCGGTTATTGGAAAATCACTTGCGCGAAGCTGCCCGATTTTTTCCAGTCTTGTCCCTCACCGGACCGCGCCAGTCTGGCAAAACCACCCTTATTCGCGCTATTTTTCCGGAGTATCGGTACGTTTCCCTGGAGGACCCCGAGTTGCGATACTTTGCGCAAGACGATCCTCGTCAATTTCTGGCAGTATACGGTCCGCGTCTCATCATTGATGAAGCGCAATACGTTCCCGAACTATTTTCATACATTCAATTGCATGTGGATGAACTGCGTCAACCCGGATTGTACCTGCTCACGGGTTCTCAGCACTTTTTGCTTTCTGAAAAAATTACCCAAAGCCTGGCCGGGCGAGTAGGCGTGTTCGTACTGCTGCCATTTTCATTTTCCGAAATTGACGCGGTCGGGCTCGCGGAAGGCGATCTGGAAAGCCAGCTTGTCCGGGGCGCGTATCCAGGGTTGTATGATCTTGGCACTCCGCCTACCCTGTTTTATTCCTCCTATTTGCAAACTTACCTTGAACGGGATGTGCGACAATTGATTGCCATTGGTGATTTGCGTCTTTTCCAATCTTTTATGAAGGTATGTGCAGGACTTACTGGCCAGCAGTTCAATATGAGCGCTATTGCCAATGAACTCGATGTGAGCGTCCCCACCGTAAAACGCTGGGTTTCTTTGCTGGAAACCAGTTTCGCAGTATTCCTTCAGCAACCCTATTACCGAAATTTTCAAAAACGGGTAGTCAAGACGCCACGTTTGTTTTTTTATGATACGGGCCTGGCCTGCTACTTATTAGGCATCCAATCTGCCGAACAATTGAATCAGTATTACCAAAAGGGAGCGCTCGTAGAAAACTGGTTCGTGACAGAGCTGATGAAGCAACGTTACCACCGCGGCATCCGGCCTAACCTGTACTACTGGCGTGACAAAACCGGTCATGAAGTCGATTGTCTTCTGGAAGAAGAAGGTTTGTTGAAACTTGTGGAGATCAAAGCCGGGCGAACGATTAAACCCGAATTTTTCAAAAATCTGGATTTTTTCCAGCGACAAAGCGCATTGTCCAATTTACGTTCTTTTGTGCTGTATGGTGGCGAAGAACAGCAGCCCCGGACTCAGGCGACGATATTGGGGTGGCGCCATGTGGCGGAGATTTGAAGAGGTTGTCTCAATTTCGGAATTGGGTTCCTGAATTGCGCTCGACGCCGTCTTTGAAAAGTTTCTGCCTAACCTCGTCCATCGTGAAGCCGTAGGCGGCCATCCAGGGTTTGCTGAACAGGGGGCCATACCCTAAAAGAAGCCGCTCGACCCCTGCAACGGACGAGCGGCCTCTTATTGTGGAAAGTTCTTTTCCGGGCGCCTCAATTGGTGATTTTGACCTTGAACCGACCGTACGAGAATTTGAGCCGATCAGGGTTGAGCGGGTTGCGCTTGCCGCCAAAAGTAGCGATCTCAAAAGAACAGGTAAAATATCCCTCGACTTCTTTTGCAAGGGTATCCACCCTGGTCAGCGTAATGAAATTATCCGTCGCAGTGGTATCGACTTGATAACTATCCTCAGAAGCATCACCATCCGCAGTGGAGGTAATATAGTAGCCTCTGACGGATTGATACTGCAAACTATCGGCTTGATCATATGCCAGGATTGCGAAAGTGCCCGTACGAATCGGGAGCCAAATAAACCCTAGAGATTCTCTCAGATATTCTTCTTCTGTAAACGTGCTTGCACTAACGTCCATATAGCCAGGATAATCGTTTAGAAATGCAGCCTGCGCCGACGCCCTCCAGTCCGTCAGACTTTTAATGGCCGACATTTCACCGTTTTCGGTATTTCCGGGCAGGTACACAGGGAACAGGTCGCCGGGCGGGGCATCGTCCTGACAGGCATGCAGGAAGAAAGCCATCAAGAGCAGGAGCAGGGAATTAATTACTTTTTGCATAGGTTGGTCAGGTGTTTAGTGAAGAATAGACAAGCGCAGGGTTTCCGTTCCGGAGGGATATTCTATTCTGACCGGGTAAACCCCTGTCGGGAGTTGGCCGATCTCGACTGTAAGGCTGTTTTCTCCGGCTTCAAAATATGCTCGGGTTTCAAAAACAAGATCACCGGCAATGGAGAACAAAGCGATACGTACCGGACCGGTTTGTTCTTGCTTAAAGACCACCTGTACAGATTCGGCGGCCGGATTGGGTATCAGGCTGGCTTTCGCGCCCAACGTCAGCCCTCCTGTTTGAAAGGTATTCCTT
>JADZFP010000606.1 GCA_020849825.1 Saprospiraceae bacterium | reverse complement strand
GTTTTCAACAAAAGGCGGCGGCATTTCGACCCAGGGATCGAGGGCAATGCGCTCGATTTCGGGCAGTGCGCTCAACTGGCGAATGGTTTCGGCGTCGGCCGATTCGACGGAAATGGCATTGACCAGGTAAAAACTGTTGCTGCGGGCGCCGCGCTGGCGGAGCAAACGGCGGGCATCGGCCTGGCTGCGCTCGGCGGTTTGCTGCAGACGGTCGAATACGAAGCGTGCGCGGGCATTTTTACCGCGCAAAAAACGAGCAGGAGCGACGTCTGCGCGTTCCTGAAATACAACCAGTACGTCGGCTGTCTGGCCGCGATCGAGCAGCGCCAGCACTTCCGGCGCAACTTTTTGACGCCATACGGCGGGCGTTTGAGCAAGGGCGCAAGTTGTTCCGATCAGCAGGAGTAATACGAAGGCAATATTTTTTTGCATAAAAAAGCGTTTGTCTGTTCTTGAAAAAGGCGGCCTAAATGTACGCCCCAAGCCCGGAAGCCGCTACTGGTCGAACGTCCAAAATGAGCAAAGCCCCGTTTTGAAGGGATCGGCTATCTTTGCTGCCGGAATTTTGACCCTTTCATACAGCGATCATTTCCCTATTTTCAAACCACTTACAAGATATTACTCATGACAATTGCCATAGGTTGCGACCACGCCGGATTCGAGTACAAAGAAAGCATTGTGGCCATGCTGCAGTCGCAGGGGCATATGGTGCTCGATTTCGGCGCCCATTCGGCCGATTCTGTTGATTATCCCGACTTCGCTCATGCCGTGGCCTCCGCCGTCGCGTCGGGCCAGGCCGAAAAAGGCGTGTTGCTTTGCGGCAGCGGCAACGGCGTGGCGATTACTGCCAACAAGCATCAACAAATTCGCTGCGCACTCTGTTGGACCGAAGAGATCGCCTCGCTGGCGCGCCAGCACAACGACGCCAACGTGATCGCGATTCCGGCGCGTTTCGTGCCCGAAATTCTGGCCCAGGCCATGGTGCGCGTGTTCCTCTCCACCGATTTTGAAGGCGGCCGTCACGCTCGCCGGGTGGAAAAAATTGCTTGCTCATAAATTATTCTGAATCATAGACTTATCTAAAATGAAGTTTCATTTTTTTCTGGCGCTGTTCCTGTTTTCAACCGCGCTTTTTGGCCAAAATAATGCCGTTCCGGCGCAACCCGTCCAACTGGACCCCGCGCCGTTCGCCCAACTCATCACCCCCGAAGACATGAAAACCCTGATCGATATGCTGGCTGCCCCCGATATGCAGGGCCGCGAGACCGGTCAGCCGGGTCAGCAAAAAGCGGCAGACTACATCGCCAGCCAGTTCAAGGCGGCGGGCTTGCCGACCAAAGGCGACCGAAATTCCTATTTCCAACAGGTATTGCTGCAGCGTGACAACTGGAAAGACATCGGTCTGAAAGTAGCCGGCCGCGAATTCAAGAGCCGGCAGGACTTTTACGTTTACCCGGCTTACAATGCCACCAAACCCAAAACGTCCTTCAAA
This sequence comes from Saprospiraceae bacterium, assembly GCA_020849825.1. Lineage (GTDB taxonomy): Bacteria > Bacteroidota > Bacteroidia > Chitinophagales > Saprospiraceae > M3007. Next base: position 1,129 of record JADZFP010000606.1, on the reverse strand, counting down.
GAGGTGGTTTTTGTCGGCTACGGTATCGAAGATCCGAAATACAGCGACTACGGCAAAACCGACGTCGCGGGTAAGGCCGTCATTTTTTACGACGGCGAACCGCTCGATAAAGACGGCAAATCGCTGGTCACCGGCAACGAGTATCGCTCTGCCTGGTCGCTCGACTGGCGCAAAAAAGTAAAAGTCGCCAAGCAAAAAGGCGCAACGATGGTGTTTATCGTCGATCCCAAGATTGCCGAAAACCTCAAAACCAATAAAAAATTGCTCACCACCTACGGCTGGAAACCTGCTGATACCCAGGGGGGCAACACGGAGAAAGACTATATCAACAGCCTTTTTATTTCTCCCGAAGTAGCGGCCGCCATCATGGGCAAAAAGGCCGAAAAGGCTGAAAATGCCTTGGCTGAACTCCGCTCCGGCGATAATTTCAAAGCCATCAAACTCAAATCCGACATCGAGGTTCGCCTCGAAAAGGAAAGCAGCCGGCTCGAAGGCGTCAACGTAGTGGGCGTGATCGAAGGCAGCGATGAAAAACTGAAAAAGGAATACGTGTTCATCACGGCGCATTACGATCACCTGGGTATGTCGGATACCTCGCGCATCTTCTACGGCGCCGACGACAACGCTTCCGGTACCGCGGCCGTCATCGAAATCGCCAAAGCTTTTGCAGAGGCCAAAAAACAAGGCAAGGGACCCAAACGCACGGTGGTATGTATGCTGGTTTGTGGGGAGGAAAAGGGTTTGCTGGGTTCGAAATTCTACGTGGAGTTCCCGCTTTTCCCGCTCGATAAAACGGTGGTCGACATCAATATCGACATGATCGGCCGGGTCGACGAACGCCATGCCAACAACCCCGACTACGTGTACGTCATCGGCTCCGACCGCATGAGCACCGCCCTGCACCAGATCAACGAGGATGCCAACAAGACCTACACCAAAATGGAACTGGACTACCGCTACAACGCCAAAGACGATCCCAACCACTTCTATGAGCGCAGCGACCACTACAACTTCGCCGAGCGCGGCATTCCCGCCATCTTCTACTTCAACGGCACGCATCCCGACTACCACAAAACGACGGATACGCCCGATAAAATCAATCACGCCGCCGCGGCCAAACGCGCCCAAC
>JADZFP010000605.1 GCA_020849825.1 Saprospiraceae bacterium | reverse complement strand
TATTGATACATACCCGGTGCGACATACCAGTCGGAGGGCTTGAACTGGAAAGTATAGCTGCCGCGGTCTTTGTATTCACTGACGAGCGTGCGCAGCACATGGCCGGCATGGTCGAGCAATTGCAGGCGGACAGGACCGTCGTTCATCATGGCATATTTAATCTCAATGCTACCGTCGGACGTTTTGCCGGGATTGTGGCCTAGCAAAACACAGGCGTTGTTGTCGCCGGTTGTGGGTATTGCAGCGGGCACCAGGCCAGGTATGATCGGCAGCGCATTGCCGCCCATAACGAAGTTGGACAGTTCGGGCGATGCGCCCAGCCATTCCTGCAAAACGCTCGAATAGACCGAACGAAAATCGACGCTATATGCCGGGTCGGAATACGGATCGGGGTTGCTCAGGTCTTGATACTGACCGACGACCCCGTTGCCGATTTCACCGCCGACCAGGAGCATATGCGTACCCCATCCGTGGTCGGTACCGAGGGAGTCGTTTTCAAAAATTGTTCGGCCGAATTCGGAGAAAGTCATGCCCAGCACTTTTTGGGGCCACGCTGCATTGCCGCCGAACCCGAGGTCGTCGTAAAATGCCTTGACCGCGTTGGCCAGATTGGCGAGCAAATACAGGTGGTAGTCGTATTGTTCGGCATGGGTGTCGAAACCGCCGATCTCCACCATAAAAACCCGGGTGCCCAGATTTCCTTTGATGAGCCGGGCAACGATAGCCAATTGCTCGGCCAGATAGTTGTTGGTAGGGTAGTCGACCTGGTTTTTGCCACGCGCATAGGCATCTTTGATGCTGCTGGCGTACCGGAATGCGGCATTGGCGGTTTGGCGCATGTATGCCAGTTCCAGTTCGCGGGGGGTGTTGCCGAGCAAAGCCGTGTCGTACAATTGGCCGGATTGCGCAATTTGATAAAACTCCTGCGGGCTGCTCACGGCGAGTGCCATATTGGCCTCGTCGGCGCGGAAAATCAGGTTGGATTCAACGCCGATTTGCAAAGCAGGCGGTACCGTAGGGGGCGTTTCCAGGAACACGGGGTATTCGTTGTCGAGAAAACGGCCAACCCAGCCGGTGTGCCAGTATTGGTCGGATTCGCTGCCGGATGCAATGATATCGAATGAACGGAAATGGCTGTAATTCGGCTCCGGATAACCCACGTTCAGGATGGTTTTCATCATGCCATTGTCCCAAAGCGGCTGGAGCGCATTGGTGGAGAGTGGCATCCCGAATTGGCTGTTCAGCGCCCACATGTTGTTTTCCTGAATGGCGATGGTCGGGCGGATGTTGTAGTAAAAAGAGTTGCCGCGCTCGATAACCGTATTCAGGCCGTCGTTACCGCCGTCCATACGGATGAGTACGAGAATGCGGTCGCTGTCGCCGTTGGCCAGGGCTGCCATGAGGGGCGAGGGCTGAAAGGTGCGGATGGGCATTTTCCCCAGTAGCAACGAACCTGCGCCGAGCAATCCGGTGGCGGTCAGGAAATCGCGTCGCGACCAGTTCTGGTGTTCACGAGCGTGGGCTTTACCGTGTTCGAGTGCGCTGCCGAGGCGTTTGGATGTATGTTTTTCACACATGGCCTGTGTTGATTTGCGAGTTGGAATGATGATGTCTGGTGAAAAATGCTCAGGTCAGTTGGTATTCGGGCAATTTGACCAGATAATACAGCATATTGACTACCTGATAGGGCGCTTCGTCCCAATACAGGTTCCAGGAGCCATCAAGGAAGTAATTCTCCGGAATACCGGATTTGAAATAGGACACGGCGGCGTTGAGGTGAACAGGTTCGAGGGTTTGACCCAGGAAATGTTCTACCAGGGCGGCCACGATCACCTGCGGGTCGTTGCTGTCGTTGGACAAAGTGATGGCCAAATTGCGCAGATTTTCGCGCAGGGGCTCTTTCACCGTCATATAATACGCCACCGAGCTGTTGAATTTCCAGCGGGCGGTCATGGTGCTTTCGTTGATCCAGGCCCTGTAGCCGGCCCAGCCCGACACGTTCGGCGGGTTGAAAATCTCCTGCCCCAGCAGGAAACTCCAGTAGCCGATGGCGTTCCACCAGTTGGTGTCCATGTCGGCTGCAGTCACGCCCCCGGCTTTCAGGAGCGGGATCATCGACTCGATGGGGTTTTTGATGCGGGCGCTGATGAATTGATCGTCGAAGAAATGCTCGCTTTTGAACAATTGTTTCAGCATGGGCAGCAATTCCCAGTTGTTGTTCTGGAAGGTTTGTGCCAGCCCGTCGATCACCTGCGGGTCGGGGTATTGATAAACGAAGTTTTTGTAAATTTTGGAGGGGATAAAATGCGCCACCTGTTGAGCCCTTGCTGTAAAAATGAGGTTGTGCGCGCTGGTAAAATTGAAGTTGCCGCTTTGTCCGAAAATGGTTTTGACGCCGTTGTCGTGCCTTGTCGCATCGTAGTAAGCCGGGGTGCACAGGTAGGCTTTGGCTTGCCAGCCGGTGAGTGCGCGCGCCATTTCCACGATGTCGCTTTGCGTGTAGCCGTTTCCTTCGCCCATGGTGAAAAGTTCCATGAGTTCGCGGGCGTAGTTTTCGTTGGGCGAGCCGGCCACATTGAGGTTGCCGTTGAGATAGTCGAGCATGGCCGCGTTTTTGCCCATTTCCCGCACAAATACCTTGAAATTGCCGAATGCATGCTCGTGGAGGAGGGAATAATAATCCCACATATAGGCATTGCATTGGTAGTCAATAAGTTCAGTAGCAAAGTGATTGTGCCAGAACAGCGCCATCTTGGCGCGAATGCCTTCTTCCAGCATTTCGCTGAGCCAGCGATTGCGCATTTCCCGGCGGTGGGTAAATACCGAATCGGGGTCGGCCTCATAATCGTCGGAGGTATAGCCGGCCCAGAACGGCGGGTCGGGCGTGCCGAGGTCCGCGACATTGTCGAGCAATTGGTCGACCAATTCGGAAGGACTTGTTTGCAGGCCCTGTTGAATTTGTGCCAGACTGGCGCCAAACCCGAGCCGGCGGTAGAGATGGGCTACCCGACGGGCATTCCAGGGTTTTTCAGCAGTAGGGACGTAGGGTTGCAACGGATCTTCGACAGCCACCTGGTTGCGGGTTGTTTTTTCCGGGAAATCAGCGTGCGTGGGCATATCTGTAAATTTTGCCTGTTTTGGTAAGCAAGGTTAATGCAATTTTTGGAGTTGGAATTTCTAAAAAATGAAAATCCACAGGAAATTTTATCCGGCGGATTTTTTTGCATGACTCAACTTGGCAAATCCAAAGGAGCACCTACCTTTAATTCCAGTTTTTGAATCGAAAAATCCATACTTATGCGCCCGTGGTTTGTTTACACTGCTTGTTTTTTCCTGGCTTTTATTCAGATTGCCCCGCTTCGGGCACAAGCTACCTTATTGGAGGAAAATTTTGACAATTGTATCCTCTCTCCCGGGTGGGAGGTCAATATCAACGGCAACCCGAATGCCGTGTGGTATGTCGACAGCACGGTGCAGAACAACGACAACAACGGCCAAAGTATGAACGGCTCTTGTTTTCTGTTTATCGACGACGATGCCGCGGGTAATCAGACGCCGGCCTATGTGATCGATTTCGTTTCACCGCCGTTCAACACCTTGCAATACCCGACAGTGGAACTGAGCCTTGATGTCCATTACCGCGACTGGCCTCAGGCAAACGAATATTTTGAAGTGCTGGTCACCGACGGCACGACGGAAACCCCGCTGCGGCGTTTTGACCAGACGAGCGCAACCGGGAGCAATCTCACCCAGTTTGTCACGCTCAAATACGACCTCTCGCTGATCGCCCCTGCCGCCAACCTGCGCCTGATTCTGCGCTACGACGACGACGGCGGCTTTTGCTGGTGGGCTGGTGTCGATAATATTTCCGTTGTCGGCAAAGGCGTCGGAACCAACGTCATCGGCCAGAACTTCAACGCCTGCGACAAACCCGCCGGTTGGGAAACCCAGATCATGAGCGGCGACGACGATTGGCTGTTTGGCAAGGCCACCGCTTCCGGCAGCGCCATCCAGAACTCCATCGACGGCTCTTGTATGGTTTATTTCGACGACGACAACCTGGGCGATTCCGCCGCATACTCTCGCGTGCGCCTGCTCTCTCCCTGGTTCGACGGCACCGATTTTGGGCAATTCCAACTCGAATTCGATCTGATCTACCGCTACTACACCGACTTCTTTTCTGTGTATGTTATTAATGGTGATGGAGAAGAAAGCCTCGTGCAGCAATGGACCGACGATGTCGGCGGACCCTATTTCAACACCTATCTCCACCAATCCCTCGACCTGTCGCCCTACCGTTCGAAGGAGATGCGTGTGGTTTTTGAATACGACGACGCCAACCAGTGGGGCTGGTGGGTCGGCCTCGACAACGTCAAAATCATCGGCAACGGCGCGGCCAACGACCTTTGCGCCAACGCCCACGAACTGCTCACCGGGGCCGAATGTATCCCCGGCGACAACCGCAATGCCGTATTCGACGGCCCGCAACCCCTTTGTGTTGAAAAAGCATCGGGCGGATTGTGGTTCCGCTGGCAAGCCGATTTTACAGGCGTAGCGCAGCTGGCTACTTCGGCTACCTTCAACGACGTTGTTGATGTCTTCACCGGCGGCTGTCAGTCGTTGACTACTTATGTATGCGACAACTACGATGAACATGGCTTTATCGGCGAAAAAACACGTTTCGATGCCGCTGCCGGCACGCAATACCTGATCCGGGTAAGCGGGCAGGAAGGCGGATTCGGCCGCTCTCGCGGCGATCTTTGTATCGAAATTGACCCAACCAACGACTTCCCAACCGCCCCGGCCAACGACGATTGCGCCAACGCCGTACCCCTGGGAATCGCAACTGCCTGCGTGGAAGGAAGCAATCGCAACGCAACCTTGTCTACGAGCCCCTCCCTGAATACCCTGGCGCGTGCCGATATTTGGTACAAGTTTACTGCCCCCAATTCCGCATTGCCCTTTACGGTATTCAGCAATGCCAACTTTTCCGACATTATCACCTTGTATTCGGGAGGCTGCGACAATCTCACCGAACTTGCCGGAAATCACAAGGGGCAACGGCTGGAAATGCCCGCGCTTACACCGGGCGAAACCTACTATTTGCAGGTAGCCGGCAATTTTGCAACCGTCGAAGGGGAAGTCTGCATGGCGGTCGCCACCTCTTTCGATATTCCACCACCCAACTTTATTTGCGAACAAGCGACACCGGTTGTCGTCGGCGGCGCATGCGTGGCGGGCGACAATTCGTTTGCATATTCGACGGGTTATCACCCGAGCTGCGTGGTCGATTTCGATCACGCGATCTGGTATTCCTTTGTCGCGCCGGCTTCCGGCAGTGTCCAGTTCAATACCGGCGCCACGTTTGAACACGTACTATCCATCTGGACGGGCGATTGTACCGATTTGTCGGAGATCGCCTGCGCGGTGAACCCGCTGCGCTGCAACGGCTTCATCAACTTTCACGACCTGGTTCCCGGCCAAACGTATTACGTGCAGGTCGCCTCCTGGAAATCGCCTGCGGGCTTGTCAACCGGCGAAATTTGCCTTCAAATCGCCGATGGCGCTGCGCCGCCGCCGTTTGAAGCGCTTGAACTCGAAGTCCAGGAGCAATGTATCGACATCGACCTGGCCAAACTCAACATCGGGATCAATGGCGGCACGCAACCCTATGAATTGCTCGGCGCTGCCGACGGACAACAATTCGCGAGCGGCACGGAGTACCTGGTCGTCGTGCGCGATGCCGCCGGCTGCGAACAAGCACTGACGGGTATTGTCGATGAATGTACGGAAGCCGGATGTTTCGTTACCGCCGCATTTACACTGCAAAACCCGCTTTGTAACGGACAAGCCAACGGCGCCCTTATCGCCCAGCCTTCCGGCGGCGCCGAACCCTACGCCTACATCTGGTCCAATGGCGCAACAACTGCTGCGAACTCCGGACTGAATGCCGGCGTGTATCTGCTGACCATCACCGACGCCAACGGCTGCGAATACGTGACGGCCCAAACCCTGATCGAGCCGACGCTTATAACGGGCTCAATCCTGGCGGTCAGTCATCCGCACCAGGGATTGTCCGACGGCTCGGTGGAGATCGAAATCAGCGGTGGTACCGGAAGTTTGAGTTATGTATGGAGCCTGAATGGCCAGGCTGTCTCCAGTATGCAAAACCTTTCCAATGCGCCGGCCGGCGATTACACGCTTGTGGTGACAGACGAAAATGGCTGCACGTTCAGCCTGAACGTCACCCTGACGGAGACTGTGGGCGCCAACGACCCAAACCTGAACTTTTTTGCTGAAGTGATACCCAACCCGTTGTGTGATAAAGGTTTTTTACAAATAAAACTTCCCGCTTCTGCCGATTTATTCCTCGCATTGAGCGACGCTCAGGGCCGCAACCTGCACGAGTGGTCGGCCGGTACGGTCCAGGATCAAAAAGTGCCGCTCGATTTTGGCGATTTGCCGGCCGGTATGTACTGGCTTAAAATTGTTGCCGGAAAAGACGTGGCCGTGAGAAAAGTGGTAGTGAGCAGGTAAAAAAACAGCGGCCGCCGAGTAGTAAAATTCTCGGCGGCCGCTTTGTTTTTATAGGAAAAACAGGCGTTTAGCCTTTCTTCTGTTCTTTTGCCCAGGCGTCTTTCAAGGTCACGGTTCGGTTAAAAACCGGTTTGCCGGGCATCGAATCCGGGTCGACACAGAAATAGCCAAGCCGGGTAAACTGGAACTTGTCGCCCGGCTGCACTTGTAACAAAGCGGGTTCCACCACGGCATTCTCCGCAACGCGAAGTGAATTCGGATTGAGCGTCGACTTGAAATCCTCTTCGGAGGCGGGGTCTTCCACCTGAAACAGCCGATCGTACATCCGCACTTCGGCCGGAACGGCTTCGCTGGCAGAAAGCCAGTGAATCACGCCTTGCACTTTCAGTCCCGAAGTATCCTGGCCGGAGCGGCTTTCGGGGATATAAGTGCAATGTACTTCGGTGACGATGCCGGCTGCATCCTTTGCCACACTGTCGCAACGTATGATGAACGCCGACTTGAGGCGCACCATGTTGCCCGGCGACAGGCGGAAATACTTGGGCGGCGGATTCTCCATAAAATCGTCGCGCTCGATCCAGAGTTCGCGGGTAAATGCCAGCGTTCGTTTGCCGGCATCCGGGTTTTCCGGGTTGTTTTCCGTCTCCATCCACTCGGTTTGGCCTTCGGGGTAGTTGGTGATCACCACTTTAAGCGGATCGAGTACAGCAAAGCGGCGCAGGGCGCGTTTGTTCAGGTCTTCCCGGATGCAAAATTCGAGCAGCGACATGTCGGCCACCATCTCGCGTTTGCCTACGCCGATGCGGTCGCAAAACTCCCGGATGCTCTCGGGCGTATAGCCCCGTCGGCGGTACCCGCTGATGGTGGGCATGCGCGGATCGTCCCAGCCGCGCACGTGGTTTTCTTCCACGAGTTGTTTGAGCTTGCGTTTGCTGGTGACGGCATATGACAGGTTTCGGCGGGCAAATTCGTATTGTTTTGAAGGGAAAATGCCCAGATGATTGATGCACCAGTCGTACAGTTCACGGTGAGGCACAAATTCCATGGTACAAATCGAATGGGTGATGCCTTCGATGCTGTCGCTTTGGCCATGCGCCCAGTCGTACATCGGGTAAATGCACCAGGCGTCGCCTGTGCGGTGGTGGTGCGCTTTTTTGATCCGGTAGAGTAATGGGTCGCGCATGATCATGTTGGGTGATGCCATGTCGATCTTGGCGCGTAGTGTGCAATGGCCATCGGGAAATTCGCCCGCCTTCATTTTTTCAAACAAAGCCAGGTTTTCCTCCGGCGCGGTATCGCGGTAGGGGCTGTTGCGGCCCGGCTCGGTCGGCGTGCCTTTCATGGCGGCGATCTCTTCTGCGGAAGAAAAGTCCACATAGGCCAGACCTTTGTTAATCAGCACTTTGGCCCATTCGTAGAGTTGTTCAAAGTAGTCGGACGCATACAGGATATTAGCAGGTTCGAAGCCCAGCCAGCGCACGTCGGCGATGATGCTTTCGACGTATTCCGTGTCTTCTGTGACCGGGTTGGTATCGTCGAAGCGAAGGTTTGTTTTGCCACCGTACTTCAATGCCAATCCGAAATTGAGGCAAATACTGGTAGCGTGGCCAATATGAAGATAGCCGTTGGGCTCCGGTGGGAAACGGGTCAGGATGCTGGTGTGTTTGCCGGCTGCGAGGTCTGCCTCGATGATTTCTTCCAAAAAATTAAGCGATTCGGCTGCTGCCGCTGCGTTTTCGGTACTCATATCTGTGTTAAAAAAGTGGGCTGCAAAGAAACGGATTTTTAGAGAGCCAAAGTCGTCAATGGCAAGTTGGGACGCAAATCATAATTCTTCCTGATTGTCATCATTAATGAAACAGGAAAAACGAGCCAACTATGTACCAATTTTTAATAAATATCATCAGTTATGAAAGACGGCAGTTCAACAACCCTGAAATACGTATACAGTTTCGGCGGCGGCAAAGCCGATGGCAACGAATCAATGAAGAACCTGCTCGGCGGCAAGGGCGCCAATCTGGCCGAAATGGCGGGGCACCCCGAATTGCAGCTGCCGGTTCCGCCGGGTTTTACCCTGACGACCGACGTCTGTACCTATTATTATAACAACAAACACGCTTACCCAAAATCGCTCCGCAACGAAGTGGACGCGGCTTTGACAGCAGTAGAAAAACTCATGGGGCGCCAATACGGCGACACCAAAAATCCCCTCTTGCTTTCAGTTCGCTCCGGCGCCCGCCGCTCGATGCCCGGCATGATGGAAACCATTCTGAACATCGGCCTCAACGATGTCACGCTGCAAGGGCTGATCGAACGAACCAATAATCCGCGTTTCGCCTATGACTCGTACCGGCGTCTGATTATGATGTACGCCGATGTGGTCATGGAAAAAGCCGCGGGCATCGAAGTCAAAAACGGTAAGGGTATCCGAAAAGTTCTCGACGAACAACTCGAAAAAATCAAACACGAAAAAGGCTACAAAAACGACACCGATCTCACGGTGGAAGACCTCAAAAAACTGGTCGAATCCTATAAAAAAACGGTCGAGCATGTATTGGGAAAACCTTTCCCGCAAGACCCTGACGCGCAACTTTGGGGCGGTATCGGCGCCGTTTTTTCCAGCTGGAACGGCAAACGCGCCGTCGAGTACCGCCGTATCGAGAAAATACCGGATGAGTGGGGTACCGCCGTCAACGTACAGGCCATGGTATTTGGCAACATGGGCAACGATTGCGCAACCGGAGTCGCTTTTACGCGCAACCCGGGAACCGGTGAAAACCAGTTTTACGGCGAATACCTGGTCAATGCCCAGGGGGAAGACGTGGTCGCTGGCATTCGAACGCCCGCACCGGTAAACGAATATTCCAAAAACCCGCAAAGCATGCACTTGCCCACCCTGGAAAAGATCATGC
>JADZFP010000604.1 GCA_020849825.1 Saprospiraceae bacterium | reverse complement strand
TTCGTTGACCTGAAGGAACTGGAGGATATTGGTATTGTAAATTTTAAAAATTTCAACGTCCACGGCATGCAAGCCCACAGCTTCGAAGGGAAAGATCACGGCGCCGTTGTCGCTGGGCGGGATGATGACGCCGTTGCCGACGAGGCGCAGGGCGGGTTTGAGTTCTTCGAAGTTGAGCGGCCAGTCGCTGCGTTCTTTCAGGCTGGCGCCCGCGATGTTTTTGACGCCGGTTTCGACGTGCAGGGTATGCCAGCCGTTGAGCCGGTTGTTGGGGTATACGCGCACGAAATTGCCGTCGATGGCAAAGCGCGGCTCGGCGCCGTCGAGGCGGATGAGGCCGGCGAGTTCCTGGGCGGGCGAGATGGGGTCGGAGAAGTTGAGCAGGGCGAATTGTTCGTCGCCTTGCATGGCGCGGGCGCTGAGCACGATAAATTCGTCGAGGGCCGGCACCATGACCTCGGTGCCGCCTTGTTTTTTCAATCCGAGCGGTTGGCCGTTCCACCAGACGTTGACTTTGGAGCGCACGCTGGAGCGTTCGACGCCGCTGACGACGAAGTCGTGCGTGCGGCCATCGGGCGAGTGCGTCCAGCTGATGTTCAGTTTGTTGTTGCCCTGTGCAGCGGCGAGGAATTTTTCGAGGGCGCCGTTATCGGCCATATCGCTGCTGACGAGGCGCCCGACGATTTGCTGGCGTTTGAGGTCGTTGAGGTCTTCGGCGCGCAGGCCGTCGACGATGACTTCGTACGACAGCGGGCGAACGGAGAAGTCGAATTCAAAAACCTTGACCCGGCCGGGCGCGTCGGGGAAGAGTTTTTTGAGTGCCACCCGGGCGGTGTAGCGTTCGCCATAAGGCAGGGCCTGCTCCGGCTGAAGTTTGATGGTGCGGTCGTCTTCCCACACGGCGTCGCCCTTGATCGAGGGGCTGACGGAGAAGATTTTCGCGGCTACTTTCTGGCCGATCTGGTCTTGCCCGACGGCGGAATGCACAAAGCGCACCCGGATGGCTTCATCCCGGGCGATGTCGCCGCTGGTATAGGCATAGATGTATTTGGACGCTTCGGCGTAGTAGGCCTCGTCTTTTTTGACTTTGGTGCAGGAAGCGAGCAGAAAAGAGAGCAGAGCGAAGGACAGGAGGAGTGCGGGCGCGCGGTGCTTTCGCATGGCTGGGTGATGGTGTGAGGTGAGGAAAAAACGGTTTGGGCGAAGGGGGAGGGGGATAAAAAGAAGCGGGAAATTAAGGTAAAATAGGGTGTAAAAATTGCGTTACACCGCTTGAAAATTATTCTGGTTCAAAATTCCGTTCAGCATGAAATGATTCCAGACAAGAAAAAAAACCGGGCAGAACGTTTTGAGAGAAAAGTCCATGAAAAAAGGGTTGCCCCGGCTTTGAAATTCAGGCCGGGGCAACCCTTTTCGATATGCGATTCCGGGTGAGGTTAAGGTCGCATTCACTCATAAAAATACGCTTCCACTCTGTTCGCCCTCATCATTGTCACCGGCAGCCCTTCCGCGTCGTATTCATATTCGCTGGTGATGGGCGAAGGGTCGTAATCGGCGCAATCCCAGTGGATGATCTGGCTGAAATTCTGGTTGTGTACAGAGTAGTAACCCGGGAAGATGGCATCCAGCCCGATCTGGTAGTGCGGGTTGGGGGTGTTGGCAAAAGCGGCTTCTGAGAGGAAGTGTTCGGCGTTGTTGGCATTGTAGAAATCCTGGGTTTTCAGGATGTTGCCGCATTCGTCGCGGGTGAACACCCTTTTGTCGTTGCTGCCTTCAAACCAGGTTTTGACGAGGAAACCGTTGGCATCCCATTCGTAAAAATGGGTGTTCGACCAGCCGGCAGGGTTTCCGGCGGCATCGTAGGAAGTGCGTACCGTTTTTTCCAATAGCCCATTGTTGTAAAAATACTGTGTGACGCTTTGCAGCAGTTGTGGCTGCGCGTAGGCGTAGCTGCGAAGTTGGTGCACCTTGCCATCGGGCGAATACACCACGGCTATGGCGGTTTGGTGCTCCATGATGCTGTCTACACGGCCCTGGCCGTCGAAGAAATACTCGGTAATTCGGATGTCGGGAGAAAAGTTAGTGCCCGGGGAAGTCTGCGTGGCGACTGTTTTTTTCAGGCGTTTGGAAAAGGGCGGGTAATTGCAGGCATTCAGCAAGGGGTCGCCGTGGGCGGGCTGTGTGTCGTTGCAGGCGGAAGAAAATGACAACAGCGCCAGGATCAGGTAGAAAACGGATTTTTGCATAGTTAAACAGGTTTATTAAAAACAAATGTATCGAAAACGGATCAATGTTACCGGCCCGTTTTCAACGCTGGTCCCCTAATTCCCCACGCTCTTCCCATTTTTGTTGCTTCTGATGGCGCCAGCCGGGCATACTTGTCGCTGTAAATCAAACAACATGACAAGTAAAACGGTAATTTCCATCTCCCTTATTCTGCTGTGCGCCATGCCCCTGGCGGCGCAGTACAACTGGCAACTGCTGGCCCAATCGCCGCAAAACGGCCAAAAACAAGACGATGCCTTTTTCCTGAATCCCAATCTGGGATGGAGCGTCAACGGCTCCGGCCGTATTTACAAAACGACCGACGGCGGCGCCACCTGGACCAAACTGATCGAGCAACCCGGCACCTATTTCCGTTGCATCGGCTTCATCGATTCGCTGCATGGATTTGCCGGAAACATCGGAACCGGTTATTTCCCCAATGTCAGCGACAATACCCCGCTGTACCGAACGATCGACGGGGGCGCCAACTGGCAAGCCGTCACCACTATCGCGGGGCCGCAACCGACGGGTCTGTGCGCCATTCAGGTTGTCACGCCGCAGGTACTGGTGGCGGGCGGCAGGGTAGGCGGCCCGGCGCATTTTCTAAAAAGCACCGACGGCGGCGCCAGCTGGACGAGCCAATCACTGGCCCCTCAACTGGCCATGCTCACCGACCTGTACTTTTCGAGCCCCGATACCGGCTTTGCCTTCGGCGGCACCAACGCGAACATCCAGCTGTCTCGCTGCAAAATCCTGCGCACCACCGATGGTGGCCAAAACTGGACCCCGGTGTATGAGTCCGGCCGCCCTTTCGAGATTGTCTGGAAAGCGCATTTCCCCTCCGCCGCAACCGGCTATGCCACCGTGCTGAGCTACGCGCCCAATACCCTCGAACGCTTCGTTGCAAAGACGACCGACGGTGGCCTGAACTGGACCGAGCTTCCGCTGGTCGACAACGGCGCCAAGGCATTCGGCATTGGTTTTCTGAACGATAATACCGGCTGGGTAGGCTGTGATAATTCCATCTACGAAACAACCGATGGCGGCCTGAGCTGGACGCCGAAAAATATCGGCCAGTACGTCAATAAAATCAGGGTAATGCCCGAAGCCGTTTATGGCATTGGCGTACGGATTTATAAAATGGTCCCGCAGCTGAGTACAACGACAACGGCGGGGCAAGCCGAACCGCGTCTCAACGCCTGGCCAAATCCTGCTTACGACAGCGTCAACGTTTCATTTTACCTCGAAAAACCCGGAAAAATAACCCTGCAGATATTCGACCCGCAAGGCCGTCTGCTGTACAAAACAACGGAGCAATCCTATCCGGCCGGGAAAAACAGCGAAGTTTTGCCCACCGGAACGATGCCCTCGGGTATGTATCTGCTGGTCGTCAGCAACGGACGGCAAACCCTGGGACAAACAAAATTGTTAGTGCAACAAAAACCGTGATCCGATGAACCGAAAAAACACACCGGCCTGGCTGAAAATCATCTTTTTTCTGGCGCTTACCGCGCTGGGGGCAGCTGCCGGCTATTATGGCGTCATCTGGGTGAAAACCTGGCTGCCCCTCAAATCGTTCGCTCCCCAAAGCGGACTCGAAAAAGCGGGAATATTTGTCCTGCTGGCCTTCTCCATCTGGTTTTCAATCGCCGTGCACGAACTCGGGCATCTGCTGGCCGGCCTTGCGCAGGGATTCCGGATGGCGCTCTACGTGGCGGGCTTTTTGGGCGCTCGCGGAACCCGTCAGGGCGTCCGGTTTTTCTTCAACCGAAACTATCAGCTGATGGGCGGCCTGGCAGCCACTTATCCCGAACACCTGGAAAGCGGTCCGGCGCTCCGGCGCAAATTCGCCCTGATCGTGGGCGCCGGACCTTTTGCCAGCTTGCGGTTGTGCGCAATCGGTATGGGACTGTTGCTGTGGCTGACGCTCGACAGTACCGGCGCGCCGACGCTGGCCATCCGGATGGCGGTGCCGCTTGCCTTGTTTACGGCAATGATGTCCGGTATGATTTTTCTGGCCACCATGATCCCCAGCACTTCCGGCGGATTTATGTCCGACGGCGCCCGGATGATTTCCCTGCTGGGCAGTCGTGAGAAAGCCGAATACGAGGAAGCCACTTTGTCGGTCATGGCCTTGCAAGGCGCGGGAAAAATGCCCTCGGAATACCCGCCTCATCTGCTCGAACGTTTGCGCAGCCGGCCTGCCGACAGTTTGTTGGGGCTCAATGGTCACTTTCTTTCGTTTGTGTATCACCTCGACCGGGAAGAACCCGATGCAGCGCTTGCTTTGGCGCATACCATTGAAAACAACATTACTGCCGTTCCGGCGCCGTTCAGATCGTATTATTTGAAAGACGTGGTATTTTTTCACGCTTTTTTGAATAACGACCCGGAAACGGCAGGCCGGATTTGGGCCGGTATCGAACAACAGGCCGCCAAAGAGCCTGATGCCGGTTATTGCAGGGTAAAGGCAGCATTGGCCATTGCCGGACAACAGTCGGAAGCAGCCCGCGAATGGGTGCAAAAAGGTATAAAGCTGCTCGACGAACTGCCGTTCGAAGGACAGCGGAAATTTGAAGAAAAATGGCTGCAAAGATTAGTCTGATCCCCGGTTTGCTGCAAAAAGCGCTCACCGTGAGCAAAAACAGGGCTTACTGGGCCTGCCAGTTGTTCGGCTGGGTCACTTTCGTGGTCTACGAAATTGTCAACCAGATCGGGCTGAACATGTTCAGCTGGCCCAGTGCCTTGCTCATGGTGGCCGCCGCGGTTTTGGGTATTGCAATCACTCATTTGTACCGGTACGCAATACAGCGCTGGCGGGTGCTCGAGATGCCGTTTGTACGGATGTCGCTACTGGCCCTGCTGGCTGTCTTTGCGATGTCTTTTGTTTTGTTTCTGGCCCTGAGTTTCGTGACCGTAGCCCTCACCGGCGATCCCTCCAATTTGTCATTTGAATCGCAATACGTGTTCATGTCGGTCCTCAACTGGTCGCGTTACCTGTTTGTCTGGGTCTTGATTTATCATCTCTATGGACTAATGGAACGTGTGAACCGCAGCACTATCGAGCGGCTTTCTTATGAAAACCAGCTCAAAAACGTGGAATTGCAAAACCTGAAAGCGCAGATCAATCCGCATTTTCTTTTTAATGCGCTTAATAGCGTCAAAGCCTTGACCCACAGCGACCCCAAACGGGCCGGCGATGCCGTGATGATGTTGTCCGACCTGCTGCGGTATTCGTTGAATTACGAAAAACAAACCCTGGTGCCCCTTTCCGACGAATTGGCGGTGACCCGCGATTATCTGGCCCTCGAAAAAATCCGGTTCAACCACCGGCTCGAATACAAAATCGAGGTCGATGCGGCGGCAGAGCGGTGGCTGGCGCCCCCGATTTTGCTGGTCACACTGGCCGAAAACGCAATCAAACACGGCATTGCAACAGCCGTTGAAGGCGGTTGGGTCCGTATCGTCGCCCGGGTGGAAGAAGAGCAGCTCCGGTTGCAGGTATCGAATACCGGTTTTTTTGCCCCCCAACCCGACCGCGAGGGCATCGGTTTGGCCAATATCAGCCGGCGGCTCGATATGCTGTACAGCGGGAAAGCCGGTTTTACCATTCAAAACAATCCCGATGAAAGGTCGGTGACGGCAACAGTAACCATTCCTATGGCTCAATAATTATGGAAATCCGAACGCTGCTTATCGACGACGAAGACCTTGCCCGGCAGGAAATGCGCTATTTGCTGGCGGCTTTTCCCGACGTTCGTGTGCTCGACGAAGCCACCAATGCAGCCGATGCATTGGCAAAAATCAATCGCTACCGGCCTGATTTGATCTTTCTCGACATCAACATGCCGGGCCGAAGCGGATTTGAACTGTTGTCCGAACTCGACGAAAGCCCTCAGGTTGTTTTTGTCACGGCTTACGACGAATATGCCGTGCGCGCTTTTGAAACCAATGCGCTGGATTATCTGCTCAAACCCGTCAGGCCGGAAAGGCTGGAAAAGACGATCGCTGCCGTGCGCGCCAATTTGACCAGACCGGCCGAACCGGAAGCGGCCGGAGGAACTTCAAATTATCAGTTGCGGCCCGACAGTCAGGTGTTTATCAAAGACGGTGAAAAATGCTACTTCGTGCGGCTGTCCGACATCTTTCTTTTTGAAAGCGAAGACAATTACGTGCGGGTTTATTTTGGCTCGGAAAAGCCGATGCATCGGAAAAGCCTGAACCTGCTGCTGGAAAAACTTCCGCCCGACCTTTTTTTCCGCGCCAATCGTTCGCAAATCATCAACCTGTCGTACATCACCGGCATTGAGCCGTTTTTCAACGGCGCTCTGCGCGTGACGCTTCGTGGCGGCATGCGGGTCGAAATTTCCGTCCGGCGGGCCGGTGAGTTCCGCGAGCGGCTCAGTTTGTAGCTTTTTTATTGCCGGTGCAGATACTGCCGCGCCCATTCCACCCAGTCGCCGTCGGTCTCCGTCAGCCGGATGGCCGGCGGGATGCCGACATTGTCGACGGGCCTGCCGGCCGCCACGCGGTTGGAGCGGGAGGTGGGGTAGCCGATGGTAAAGCGCGGGTCGGGGAAGTCGAGGAAATGCAGGTTGCCGTAATCGAGCACGCCGCCGGTATTCTGCCCGATGAGGGTGGTTCTTTTGCTTTGCTGGGCGAACAGGACGAATTGTTCGCAACTGCTGCCGCAACCGCCGTCGATCAGTACGGCTACCCGGAGCGGGTATTTTTGGGGATGCTTTACGCGCTCGGTATACGTGCCGGTTTTGCCGACGAAACGACCCTGATGGCGGCGCATTTTTCGCGCCATGTATTTGCCGTACATCCGCCAGGTCCAGGGGAAGTCCTTGTTTTTACCCATCAGGGCGAATTTTTCGGCATTGTCGCGGGTTGCCCAGAACTGCATGCGGTCGCCGCTGACTTTTTGGGTGTACAGATAGGGTTTGAGGGGATAATAGGTGATATCGCTGCCGCCGCCGTTGCCGCGCACGTCGATGATCAGGTTGGGGGTGCGGGACAGTAATGTACGGTTGGCGTTTACCAGGCTGTCGAGCTGACGGCGCACCGATTCGTTCATGGTGGGCACAGTGAGCAAAATGGTTGTGGAGTCGAGTTGCCGCAGAGTGAAGATTTGTTTCGGGCTGGCTGCCGGTAGTTTTCCGCTGCCGGGATATACCCGTTGCCAGTTGGAAAATCCTTTAAAGATCAGTTGGTCGCCGCTGAGCGTTACCTCCAGTTCTTTCAGGCTGTGGTCGCGCATGTAGAAGCGGCCGGAGTAGGTTTCGCCGTTTTTTTTGAGGTCGAATTTGACTTGTCCGGGCGTCCAGTACACACTGTCGGCGCGCAGCACGATGGCCGCCAGCTCGCGGCCCGGGGCGGGGTAGGGGAGCAGGGCCACGCGGTAGTTGCCGCCCTGCATTTCCCAAATGCCTTCGGCCGGGTCGCCGCCGGGCTCGTCGATCCGCGCACGGGCGGTTGTTTCGTCGAGGGCAATTTTTTCCCAGCCGGCAAAGCGGGCGCGTACTGCCGCCGGATCTTCTTTGGGCAGATTATAACTGAGCTGAACGTGGCGGTCTTTGAAAAAAAGCGTCCATTCGTGGAGCAAACGCGCACAGGTGGTGTCCGATTGGGTCGCCGAAGCCAGTTGGCGGTACCGGCTGGTGTGCGCATCGAAATCGGCCCGGGTGCCCGGATTGACCTTGTCTTTGTACCCGGCATAATTGGCCGCAATTTTTTGGGTCAGAAATTCGAACTGCTCGCCGCAGTTGCAACTTTGGGCATTTACTTCAATTTGAATAAAAACAAAGAACAATAAGAACGGCAGGTAGCGCATAACAGGAAGGATGTTTTGGTCACATAAGACAAGTTCAAGTACCCAAAAGTGGCATGAACACCTGAATTATTTTTGGTTTTTGAGGATTTGAGGATTTGAGGATGCGAGGATGCGAGGATTTGACAAAAGGGTTACTGCCGCTCTCAGGGGGCATGAACATTTGAGAGCAGAAAGTCCCCTTTTGTCAAATGCTCGCATCCTCGCATCCTCAAATCCTCAAAAAAGACAAGGGAGACCTCCCGTTGGAAGCCTCCCCGTCAAGATGAAGCATTAAGCCTCCTACCTCATTTTATTTTGATCAGTGTTTTCGTACTGAGTGACCCGCTTTCGCCGAGCAGGCGCAGTTGCATCATGCCGGCGGGCAGGTCAGACAGATCTATCGTGAATTGCTCCGTACCCTGCGCGATCCGTTCGTTCCGGATCAGGCGACCGCTTGCATCGTACAGGAACATGCCGACCTGTTCGGGCAAGGCTTGGGTAAAGCGCAGGACGGTTTGGTCGCTGGCCGGATTGGGCGCCAGCACCCAGCCGGCCAAAAAGTCCGGTTCGGCGGCGTCGGAAATATTGTTGATAATCACGATAGAGGGGCCCGACAGCGAGCAACCGTTGGCGTCGGTCAGGATGAGCTGGTAGGTGCCGATGTGGAGGCCCGTGAGGTCTTCCGTGCTGGCAAATGGCGCTCCATTGCGCAGCCAGTTGAAGGTATAGGCCGGCGTGCCGCCGCTCACAGTCACCGAGATGGCGCCAATACCCTGGTCGTTGATGTCCTGGTCGACGTCGTCGATGCCGATGCTCAGGGCATCAGGGGCTCCGAGGATAAACGAGAACACAGCGGAGCATCCGGTGATATCGGTGATGGTTGCTGAATAATCGCCCGCGCACAGTGCGGTGAGCGAGGGCGTGGTGTTGCCATTGCTCCATTGAATCGTAAAGGGCGCCCCCGGGCCATTGATATTCAGGGAAATAGAGCCGTTGCAAAGACCGGCGCACGTAGGCTCGCTCACATTCGTGGTTACGATAAACGACTCATCCACCTGAACCGTAAAATTGCAGGTGCCCGTATTGCCCGAAGGATCGGTGGCCGTGAAGACCACATTGGTAGCGCCCAGCGGGAAGTCGGAGCCCGAGGGTAA
>JADZFP010000603.1 GCA_020849825.1 Saprospiraceae bacterium | reverse complement strand
GCCGGGGCATCGGTCGAGCCGTGCAACACGTTGAAATCCACCTGCGTCGGCAGCAGGGCTGCTTCGCGGGCGTCGGCATCGGCGATCAAAGTGAAGGGCGTCGTCGGGTCGCCCACGATGCCAGAGGCCGTCACGGCATAGGTCGTGTTGGCGGCAAAGGTTACGTCGGCAGTAAATACTGCGTCAGCGGCAGAAGTGCTGTTTTCAGGAGCAACCGCCAGTGTAATGTTCACCTCGGCAGGCACGTCGATAAACGGCGTGGCCGTGCGGTATTCAAAATTATCGAGCAACAGTGCGCCGTTGGCGTACACGTCGACCGTGCCGCTGGGGCTGTTGTGAATCACCTGCAGACGTGCCGTAGCGGGCGGCGCCACATACACCGGAAACTCTACCACCGTGCCATTGGGCAAAGCGGCAAACAGGCCGAATGCGGGCGTACCGTTCAGCAGGCCGCTGGCAAATACGCGGGCTGCGCCGCCGGCAAGACCACTGAGGTCAACTTCGTAGGTCACCAGCACGTCGGGTGAACCGGCGGGTTTGATCTGCACCAAATAATTACCGGGAGGAACCGACAGGTAAGGCGTGAATTCGCCGTAGGCCAGGTTGGTCACCACGTCGCCCAGACCCACCACAGCCACGTCGACAGCCGGGGCATCGGTCGAGCCGTGCAACACGTTGAAATCCACCTGCGTCGGCAGCAGGGCTGCTTCGCGGGCGTCGGCGTCGGCGATCAAAGTGAAGGGCGTCGTCGGGTCGCCCACGATGCCAGAGGCCGTCACGGCGTAGGTTTCGCCGGTGGCGAAATTTACATTAAACGTAGCGATAGCATTGCCAGCCGACGTGCTGTTGTCGAGTGCGATACCCACGGTAATGTCGCGGTCGGCCGGTACGTCGATGAACGGCGTAGCCGTGCGGTAGGCGAAATTATCCACCAGCAAGGTGTTGCCGGCGTACACATCCACTGTCGGATTCGGAGAATTGTGGATCAGTTGAACACGCGCGGTGGGCGTCAGGGGCAGTTCCACCACCGTACCGTTGGCAAGGGCGGCATAAAGACCGAAAGCCGGCCCGGCGCTGCCATCGAGGAACCCGCTGGCGAAAACATAGGCCGACTGACCCGCCAAAGCGCCGAGATCAGCGCGGAAACTGGCCACCACGCCGCTGTTGCCGGTAGCGCGAACGGCGAGATCGTATTTGGCAGGGGGAAGACTGATGTAGCCGGTGAATTCGCCGTAAGCGAGGTTGGAAATCACGTTATCGGCCACAAAAACAGCATCGACGTCAACTGCCGGGGCATCGGGCGAACCGTGCAATACAGCGATATCGACATCGGTAGTCAGTACCGCTTTTTCACGTGCATTGTCGTTGATAATCAGATTGAAACCCGGTGTGCCGCCTACAAGGCCCGAAGCGGTTACGATGTAGGTTTTGCCGTTTTCAAGGTTGACGGTAAAATTCGCAATGGCATCGGCGGAAGACGTCGAATTGTCGGGAGCGATGCCCAGGTTGATGTCGACGCCGGCCGGGAGAAAAACGAAAGGCGTGGCGGTACGGAAAGCACTATTGTCGAGTACAAGATCACTGTTGGCATACACGTCGACCGTCGGGTCGGGACTGTTGTGGATCACCTGAACGCGGGCAACCGGCGTGGCAGGCAGTTCGATCACCGTGCCATCATTGAGCACAGCAATGAGCGTGAAACCGGGCGTGCTGCCGAGGTAGCCGCTGGCCAATACCCGGATGGCTTGACCGCCCAGTCCGCTCAGATCAGCCTGGTAGGTAGCCACGATGTCGGCACTGCCGGCCGGTTTGATGTCGAGGTAATACACGCCGGCCGGTACGGTCAGGTAGGGCGTGAATTCACCGTAAGCGAGGTTCGACACGATCTTGTCGCCGGTGCGCACCACCACGTCGACGGCAGGAGCATCGGGCGAGCCGTGCAACACGTTCAGGGCAACCTGTCCGGCCGGGGCGGTTTCCTGAGCCGCGTCGTCGGCGATCAGAGTAAAGGCAGGTGTGCCACCGACGACGCCCGAGGCGGTCACGGCATAGGTCTTGCCTTCCTCAAAGGTCACGTCGAAAGAAGCGATCGCATCGGCAACCGAGGTACTGTTGCCCGGTGCAATGGCGAGCGTCAACGGCAAAAAAGCCGGCAAGTCGAGGAATGGCGTCGCCGAACGAAAGGCGAAATCATCGAGCGCCAGGTTGCCGTTGACGTATACATCGACCGTCGGATCAGGCGCATTGTGAATGACCTGAACCCGTGCAAACTGCGCGTTTGCACCGACAACCGCCAGCAACAGGAAGAGCAGGGTGGTTAAAATTGGTTTCATTGTTCGTGGAAAAATGTTGGGTGAGTAGTGATAAGTGAACAGGGATGAGGAACCTGTTTTGTTTAAGAAAGTTTTCGGCCACCCACAAATACATTAAACAAAAAGAGCGTTTGCCTAATTTCGACAAACGCTCTTTTGTACTTGAACAAAGAAACCCGGGCGTTTAAAACGCACACCCGACCCTGGCAAACAACATCCTTCCGGCAAATCCGAACTGCTGTGCCTGGGTACTGTACACCAAACGCCCCTGATCGGCATTTTGCGAATGCGTGTGGCGGTCGGGATAGGTATCCAGCAGGTTATGAACGCCCAGCGTCAGACGCACGTAGGTCGTAAAAGCGTACGACAACGACAAATCCAGCACGGTTTTCGAACCGAAATCCTGGTTGAGCGTTTCTACCGCGCCGGTCGTATACAGGTTGTCTTCCTGGCTGTTGAACGGATCGCGATACAAGGTTCCGCCAAAAAAACCGGCGCGAACCGCCGTTTCAAAACCCTTTACGGAATACTGCGCGGCCGCAACCAGTTTGAAACGCGGCAAAGCGCCCTCGATACGGTTTTGATCGGCAAAATTGAGGTATTGCCCCGACTGCCCTGAACTGGCCACGATCTGGGGCGCCGCCACCTTCGGGCGATCGTTGGCATCCCGCGTGATCCGGGTGCGGTACCAGGCGGCCTGTACATCGAAACGCAAGGATTGCCGCTCGCCGAACGATTTCACCCAGTTCAAACCGCCCTCCACGCCAAAAGAACGGGTGTCGACGGCATTGTCCCAAAAGCTGACCGACACGACGCCCAACTGCCGCAGCGCGGTATCGATCGCGCCGTTGTTGCCGGCCCGCAAAGGATTGGTGAGCAGGATACGATCATCGACCGCCAGGCGCCAGGCATCCAGCGTTACC
The DNA here is from genome assembly GCA_020849825.1 of Saprospiraceae bacterium. Classification (GTDB taxonomy): domain Bacteria; phylum Bacteroidota; class Bacteroidia; order Chitinophagales; family Saprospiraceae; genus M3007. The sequence continues at coordinate 3,643 of JADZFP010000603.1, read as the reverse complement.
CGCAATCCTTCCACAGGTTTCAGGGTCAGGCCGGCGGAAAAGCCGAGGTTTTTTTCGGGTTTCAGCTCGCCGGATTCGTACAACTCAACGGCCTCGCTGCCTTGTGCAAATATGCCTGCCTGCCCTCTGTACAATTCTTCCACGCGGATGGTTTTGGCATAATACAATTGCTGGATGGATGGCGCCCGGAATCCCAGGCCGGCCGAAGCATGAAAAGTCACAACGGGATCGGGGCTGTAAAACAAAGCCAGTTTACCGCCCAGGGCATTACCGAAGTCGGAATAGCGGTCGAAGCGCAGCGTACCGCTGATGTTGAACTGTCCGGCCCATTCCTGTTCCGCCCGTACGTAAGCGCCGATACTGTTGCGCCCGTGCGTACCCGTGCTGTCGTCGTAGCCGGCAAAACCCTGCGATCCGCTGGGGAACAATTGTGTAATGTTGTAATAATTCAGGTAGGATTTTTCTTCCCCCTGCCGGATGCCGAATCGTTCGAGACGGTGCTCCAGTCCTGCGCCCAGGCTGAATCCTTCCAGTTGTTCCTCGAAGCGGCGGGAAATAACGGCCCGGGCCGTATTTTGGAAAAGTTGCATGCCGCCGGCCTCGAAATCGGTTTGGGGCTGATTGACCTGCAAGCCGTATTCCGTGAAGTTGATCGATTCGCTCACGTCAAAATCAAGCCGGTTTTGGCCGGTCACATTGCTGAACTCCAGCGCCCATCCGCCCAGTTCTCCACGCAGTCCGGCTGCAGCGCTCAGGTTGCGGTTTTGAGACTGGATAAGCGGCAAAAAGCCGTACGGGTACAGGGGTTTGACAAACCCGTCCCAGATAAACCCGGTATTCGACTCAAGCCAGTTGGGCGTATAATAGCCGGTGCTTGCTTCGCCCTTTCGTTGAGAAAAACTGCCGGTAGCGAAAAAGTCCCAGGCATCGCTCAACTGAAGTTCAAGGCTGGCCAATGCGGCGCCGCCTTTCATTTGCGCTTCTCCGATCCGGGCTTCAAAATCGTCGAGGCTGAGGGCGTTCTGGGCAAAAAAGAGGGAGTCGGTAAAACCCGAGGGCGATACTTTGCCGGTGAATGCCCCGGAGCGGCTGGTTGCGCCGCGGCTCAGGTATTCGCCGCTCAGATCGAGCCGGCCCTTGCCAGCCAGATCGACACCGTAATGCAGGCCGGCAAACAGGGTTTGGCCGTCGTTGGCAGAAACGTCCGGGCCAGTAGCAAGATCGTATTTCCACAGCCCGTAATTTTTATCAAAACGGGTAAAACGCTGCCCGTAGGAGACCTGTGCGTCCAGTCCTGTTTTCTTTTTTAATACAATATTGACCACACCGGCTACCGCCTCGGAGCCGTACTGGCTGGGCGCCACATCGCGCGACACCTCTATGCGCTCTACGGCCGAAGCGGGTATGGCGCCCCAGTCGAAGCCCTGCGCCTGGCCGCGTTGCGCCGTCTGGTCGGTGTGTACGAGGGCGCTCTGGTGCCAGCGTTTGCCATCGACGAGCACCAGCAACTGGTCGCTGCCCAGGCCGCGCAACTGCACCGGATCGACGTGATCGCTGGGACCGGCCTGCGTCTGGCGATTGCTGGCAAACAGCGGAGAGGCATAATTCAATACTTGCGTCAGTTCGATTTGCCCGTACGCGTCAAGCAAGGCAGCCACCGGAATCGTATCGACCAGCGACCAATCGACGGCCTGCTTTTCCTCTTCCAAAAGGGGCGCATTGCGCCGCAGGGTGATGTCGTATTGATTGACGGCCGTCAGTTCCACCCGGGCAGTGGCATAACCCGGCAGGGCGAAAATCAGCGTTTTGGCAGTAGCCGGTACGTTGAGGGTAAATTTTCCGGACGCATCGGTGCGGGTAATGGCCGAAGTACCCTCGGCGGAGACGGCAACGCCGGCCAGCGGACGGTTTTGTTTGCTGTCGTAATCGGTGACTTTGCCGGTCAGGGTGCGTTGGGCAGAAAGCGTCGTGACGGCCGCACACAGAAACAGGGCGGCGAAAAAAAGAAGGCGTCGCATTGGAATAAAGGTTGGGGGGTGAAGAAATTTTGTCGGGATAAAACTAAGGCGGATTTGAATTCAAAAAACGCAACACCGCCCCCCGGCATTCTTCCCGACCGCCGTTTTACCAATATTCCCAATCCATTTCTAAAAAATCAGTGCGTTACCACAAGTTTGCCTTCCCAAACAGCCCCTTCGCCGGAAATCAGTCGCAAACGCCAGAAACCCGGCGGCAAGGCATCGATTGAAAAAGAGCATTCACCCGCTTCCACCCTTTGTTCGCGAACCACCTGCCCCAGCGGATTGATCCACACCAGCCGGCCCGCATCGGGCAGTGCAAGGGTTACGAGATGAGTTGCCGGATTGGGGAAGGGGTTCAAACTGCCGGCTACTGGCGCCTGATGGCGGGTTTTGATCACCGTCATACACGAGCCGGTACAGTATTTGAGCACTTCGCCGGCGCTGGAAACCGCGTAGGCGGCATCGGGCGCCGGCGCCGACACGTCGAGCAGGTTGGCTTCGTAGCCGCAATTTTCGCGCACCCAGTTTTGGCCGCCATCGGTCGTATGCAGGATAAGCCCCTGCTCGCCCACGGCCCAGCCGTTGGAGGGGTCGGCAAATTCCATCGAGACGATCCGCCGGTCCTCCTGATAGTCGTAGCTCGTCCAGCTGAGGCCCGCATCCTCCGTGTACAACAGGGAGCCGGTTGGGCCTGGCAGCCAGCCCGTCGTGGCACTGAAAAAAGTGCTTCTGCGGTTGGCAACCGGCAGTGCGGGGTTCAGTGTGTATTCCCAGTCGTTGCCGCCGTTGTACGAACGCGCAATCGAACTGGTAAAATTGGGGCCCAGCCCCCGATGGCCGTTGCCGATGACCGTTTCGTCTTGCCAGTACAAAAAATTGTAGACCGACAAAAGGGATGGCGTAGCCAGCGGCGTCCAGGTTTGGCCGTAGTCGTCCGTTTTTAAAATGCCCTCGTAGGCACGGGAGGCATAGCCGCGCCCGTCGGTGCGCAAAACGGCGTCGTAAATAAAAACGTGATCGCCCTGGTTGCGATCCTGCCAGGTCGCGCCGCCGTCGGTGGTGACCATCAGGCTGCTTTCGAGCGGTGAGGTACCGGGGCCGCTTACGTAGTTGCCGGCCGTGACCACGCCGAGCTGCGTATTGGTCATGCGGATATTGAGCAGAGTGCGGGTCACGCCGGGCGGATTGGCCGGATAGCTTTGTTCGGTCCAGTTCAAACCGCCGTCGGTAGTTTTCCAGATATGCCGCGATTGCAGCACCCAGCCGGTATCCGGGTGCGGAAAGGATACGGCCAGCGGGGCGCCCTGGTCGGCTGCCGGGAAGGGCAGGTTTTTCCAGCGGCGTTCTTCATCGGCAGGTACTGCATGGCAGATTTCGCGCTCCTGAACAAGGCACGAGGAGCGGACCCGCAGACAAATATTGTAACACCCGGGCGTGGCATACGTATGCTGTGGATTCCAGTCGGTTGAAACCGTACCGTCGCCGAAATCCCAGACCCAGGTATCGGCGTTGCGGCTTTGGTTCAGCAATTCGACCGTGAGACCATCAGTGCTGACCACGGAAAATGCGGGTTTGGGCAAGGGGCAAAGGACCGAATCGCAGATTGCCGCGTCCGAAGAAGG
>JADZFP010000602.1 GCA_020849825.1 Saprospiraceae bacterium | reverse complement strand
CCAGTTGTAGGTGTAAGGTGGTGTGCCGCCTGAAGTGTTGATTTCAATACTCCCGTTATTGGCGCAGTCGGGTCCGATCCAGAAGATCGAAATCGACATCTGGGTCGGTTGCGGTATCCAGATATTGCTCCACAACCCAATTCCGCTGCAACCCGTGGCGTCGGTGATCGTCAGGTTGTATCCGCCGGAAGGGAGGCCGGTGATGGTGCTATTACTCGTGGTTGTGGTGAATCCCATGGGGCCGATCCACTCATAGGTATAGGGCGGCGTACCACTGAGCGGTTGAACGGCGATGGCGCCGTCGGCCGCGCCGAAGCAAGAGACGGGCGTAATGGCAACGTTAAAATCGATCGAGGCATTTCCTACGGCGTAGAGCACCGATTTGGAGCAGCCGCTGATCTGGTCGGTGATGGTGCCGACGTACGAACCCGGCAGGAGGTTATCAATTGTGGCGCCGGTAGCCCCGGTGCTCCAGAAAATGTCCAGTTGCTGGCCGGGCGGGTTGGGCGTCAGGGTGATGGAGCCGAATGCGCTGCCGCACAATACCGGGGTTATCGCCGCATCAACCTGGGGCAGGGAGGAATCGCTCTGTGGAGTAACCGTGGCCGTGGCGCTGCAACCGTTGGTCGCGCTGGTAACCGTTACCGTGTACGGGGCTTCAAGGCCGGGAGTGGAGGATGCCGTGGGCGTGTTTGCGGCAAAACCAAATGGCCCCGACCAAGCAAATGCATAAGCTGGTCCGGGCGGCTCGGCCGAGGCGCTGAGTTGCGCCTGCGGGTCGCTGCACGACATGGTCGTTGCGCTCGCGGTGACGAGGGGCGGAACCGCATCCAGCGAAATATCCACACAATCGGTACTGGTACAGCCGTTGACCGTATTGGTGACAATGACGCAATAAGTGCCCGCCAAATTCACCTGCGGGTTCAGGAGCCACTGGTTGGCCGCGTTGATGCCGGGGCCGGTCCACAAAAAGGTCATGTTTTGTCCGGAGACGTTGGCGGTAAGCGTAGTGCTCGTGACACTGCAGGTCAGGGTTTGATCCGGGCCGGCGGAAACCGCGGGGATATTCCAGTCGGCAAACACATTGACGCAGTCGGTCGAAGTACAACCGTTTTGCGAGTCGGTGACCGTGAGGCAGTAAGTTCCCGGCATATTGACGGTCGGGGTCGGGATGTTGGCTCCGGATACGATCAAGCCGCCGTTCGGGGAATTCCAGTTGTAAATGAATTCAGGCCCGGCAGAGCCCGAACCGCTTAACGTGACCAGGGTGACGATACAGTTCAGGGTAGCATCCGGCCCGGCATCGGCGTTGGGCGGCACGACGTCCTGCACAACGATCACGCAGTCGGAGGCCGTGCAGCCGTTGTTCGTGTCGGTCACCAGCAGGCAGTATTCGCCGGGCTGGTCGACCACAGGACTGAGGGTAGTGGACCCGGATACAATATTGCCGTTGGTGGTCGTCCATTGGTAGGTCACGCCCGGGCCGGTCGTGCCCGATCCGTTCAGCGGGACCGACACCTGAACACAATTGAGAATTTGAATAGCCCCGGCTTCGGCGGTGCAGGTTTGAGCGGTGAGGTAAACAGGAGCGGCCCAAAGGGCGGCAAACAGGAGAATCAGGCGGTAAATAACATGTTTCATGAGCAAAAACGTTGAGTACAGAATCCGACACTGCAAAAGTTCAACACGGCGCCCGGCCCTGCAAAGACAAAAAAATGCGATTGTATCCCCCGATACGATCTATTTTTTTATAAAAATCTGATTTTCAATTTTTTAAAATTAAAAATGTAGTAAAAAAGAAAAAATTTCCCCTTTGCAAGGGTGAAAAAACCGACGATGAAGTTATGCTTTCCCCGGTTTCGGCGACTTTTATCCGCACCGTTCCACCTTTTCGCTTTGTTACTTTGCGGCCGATATGGCAAAAATTCTCCTTCTCGAAACGGCCACAGAAGTCTGCTCGGTGGCCATTGGCGTCGATGGCAAAGTGGCAGCCCTGGCCGAAGTACTCCGCGCCGAGAGCCATTCCGCCGTTTTGACCCGGCTGATTGACGAATGTGCCCATAAATCAGGCATTTCTCTCGATGCGCTCGATGCCGTGGCCGTAAGCGCCGGCCCCGGGGCGTACACCAGTCTGCGCGTGGGCGTCTCTACTGCCCAAGGGATTTGTTATGCGCTTTCCAAACCCCTGATTGCCGTGGATACCTTGTACAGTCTGGCGGCCGCCAGTCGTGCGGCGTCGGGCAATCGCGACGGCGACGTTTATCTGCCGATGATCGATGCGCGCCGACAGGAGGTTTGGACGGCTGCCTACGACTGTCAACTGCAATTGTTGTCGCCGGCAGGGCCGCTAATTTTTGAAAACAATTTGTTTGAATTATATTTGCGCGATTTGCCGGGATACGACAAAGTGGAGCGTTTTGTTTTGTCAGGGAACGGCGGGAAAAAAATAGAAAACGTGCCGAAAGTTGAGCGAACGGTTTTGGCGCCGATCGTTTCCTGCTCGGCGTCCTTTATGGCGGACACAGCGGAGCGTTTATTTAAAAACAATGATTTTCAGGATGTAGCGTATTTTACTCCTGTATATATGAAGCCGCCCAATATCACTCAACCCTCAAAAAGTATCTTGTAAAAAAATCGCCATGTCATTACACCGCTCCCAAAAGACCCCGTATTTTTGCGCTGAAATCAGGGGGCTTACGGTTTAAAAAAAAAGGAATATTATATTTTATCCGATGTTTCTGGCATTATTCTTGAAGGGAAATTATTGATAATATCTTAACCCTTTTTAGTAGTTTATAAAACAAGTTGTATGAGAAAACCCAAACAAGAGAGCCTAGCTGCCGCGCCCAAGAAGGCAAAAGGGGCCGACATGCCGGTAGACTACGGCGAACTGAAAAAGGCCGCGCTCGTTTTGCGCGCCCTCAACCACAAACTTCGTCAGCGCATTATCGAATTGCTGGCTGAAAATCAGACCATGACAGTGACCGACATTTACGTCAAACTGCGCCTCGAACAGAGCGTAGCCAGCCAACACCTGGCTATCCTGCGCAAGGCCAACGTCGTAGAGACCGAGCGCCAGGGCAAATTCATTTTTTACGCCCTCAACAAGTCGCGTCTGACGGAAATCGGCGGTTTGGTAGACCAGTTGGCGGCCTGATTGTTCAATTTCCCACAAAAAAATGAGCCATTCCCGACCAGGAATGGCTCATTTTTTTGTGGCTGATGTACCGCTACTCAGAAGAAAATAGCCAGGCGCAGCGACAGTTGGCGGCCGGTCGTGCTCGAATTGTGGCGTTTCCATTCGCCATTGCTTCTTTGCACGGAGCCTTTGTCGGTGTCCGCATCGGTAAATTGTTGCTGCCAGTAAATGCCCGTTGCGAGGCGGGTATTGGCCGCCAGCTCGTACTCGATGCCGCCGCCAAGACCCCAGGACATAGACAGTGCGTTGATATCTTCTTTGATGTTCTCGTCCGTAATGTTCTGGTTGGCCGTGCCCAGAATGTCGAGCAGTGCCTTGGAACGGAAGCCAAACGTGAAAATGGGCAGTTCGGCGAAGTACTGGATGCGCGAATCGACGCCCGAACCGCCGCGGATGCGCAGGCTGAACGGTATCTCGACATAACGGAGCCGGTAGTGCATCTTGGCGTTCAGGGGAAGGGTATCGAGGCCGGTTACCGTAAAATCGGGGGAGGAATTGGGGAAATAAACGCCCCGCTGGTAACTGGTCTGTACCGTGCCGCCCTGGTTAAAACCAAAACCGATGCCGCTGGTGATTGCATAGTTGGGGGCGAAATATACCTCGCCCAGCATACCGAGTTTCATGCCCCAGTTGGCGCCGGCGCCCTCGATAAGTTTATCGGAAGAGCCGAGCCACGACCAGGTCGGGCTCGCCTGAAAGCCGAAACGGAATCCGGTTTCCTTATCCTGGGCATGCAAACCGCCGCCGAGGCAGTAGAAAAAGGTCAGAACGAAGAAAATTTTTTTCATGATGTGCAGTTTTTTTGTGCTGTTTTGGTGATTACATCGGCTGCTGTAACATTGCCGGTTTCTTTGAGCAAAGAACAACGCTTTTTCATAAAACCCCTGAACGCAACAACATTTTTTTTCCATGCAAATATTACGACAATACACCTTTCCGGTACTGTTTTTCGGCATTTTCGGTCTTCTTTTCAGTCCGTTTTCCTGCACTTCCGACACCCCCGGCCGTCCCCGCCCCGACGTTTCTAATATCCGCGTATCCGTGCCGCTGCTGCGTTTCGATCAGGATATTTTTGCACTCGATACCGCCCATGTCACGGAAGGGCTCACCGCCCTGGGGCAAAAATACCCCGAAATGCTGCCTCTTT
>JADZFP010000601.1 GCA_020849825.1 Saprospiraceae bacterium | reverse complement strand
TTTGAGATCGACAAGGCGCTCGTTTGTACCAACATTCCGGTGCAGTTTCACGATGCCTCTACGCCGGTACCGGTCAGTTTGCAATGGACTTTCGGCGACGAGGGCGTGTCCAACGACCCCAACCCGGTTTTTTCTTTTTCAAAACCCAATACGACGTACAACATCGTTTTGCGCGTAACCGCGGGCTGCGGATTCGACACGATACAACATTCGATCACTACCCTTGACGAACCGTCAGTAGCTTTCGAAGCGCCGCCTTTCGGTTGTGAAGATCTGGACGTTTTTTTTGAAAATAAATCGCTTAAAGACCTTTTCGCCTATTACTGGGAGTACAGCGACGGCGCCGTCGACAGCACCCGGTACCACGGCGTACATCGGTTTGCCGGCGGCGACGCGGTGTACACGGCGCGCCTGACGGTGGTGGACTGGAACGGCTGTACCAATTCGCTGGAAAAAGATATCCCGGTGCGTCCGAAACCCGTTGTCGGGTTTTACGCCGATCCCGCCGAGGGCTGCCCCGGCCTGGAGGTTCAATTTACCGATACCTCCCGCAACGTGAACCGCTGGCATTGGGTATTTGCCGACGGCGCGGAGTCTTTTGAACAAAATCCGGATAAAAAATTTGACCAGGGCGAACACACCGTAAAACTGATCGCTTCCTGGGACGGCGTTTGTACCGACAGCGCAACGCTGCCTGCCTTCGTGCGGGTGGCGCCCTGCGAAGTGTACGTTCCAAATATATTTGAGCCTTCTTCCAACGGCGAGAACGCGGTGTTCCGCGTATTCGGCAGCAGCAACCTGGAGCGCGTGCTCGTGTTCCGGGTGTACAACCGCTGGGGAAACATGGTCTTCGCGCGGGACGACTTTGATCAAAGCGATTCCAGCGGCTGGTGGGACGGCGCCTATAAAGGAGAACCCCTGAATCCGGCGGTTTTTGTATACTACGTCGAAGCGTTATTTAAAGGCGGGCTCAGGATAAAACTGGATGGGGATGTGACGCTGGTGCGGTGAGTGAAAGGTACCTGGTTCTGTAGTCCTGGCCAAAGGCGAAGGTGCAAATGAGCAGCAGTGTTCCTGTTAGTATTGTTTTCATTTTAAGATAATTTGAACGGTTAAATTTTGAATATTTCCGGTATTTTCCCGTATTTTTGACAAAATTTTTTTAGACATGGTCACTGTGACAACTGAAATTGATATGGGGCATCTCGCAACCCTTCAACACCAACGCGCCATTAAGCGCCTCATCGTTGGCCTGGATAAACTGTATGAACAAGGGCAAATAACGCTGGAAGCTTTGCCGGAAACGGATATCGATCCGGGCAACCCGGACAGCAAATGTCCGGATATTATTCTTAGGGACAATGCCCGCCAGATGGTCCCGGTAATTATTGAAGTAGCCACGCACTTCGGCGCCAATACGGATTTAAAAAAATTGCGCAATCTGATTCACGACACCGAGTATGGTATCGAGGAGGGATTTGTTTACGACTTTGAAAAAGGAATATGGTTGAAATATTCCAAAAACAAAGGTGTCGAAACGGAATCGCCTTCCTGGTCCGAAATATTGAAAGTGGATCTGACGGGTATATTGCCGGGGTAAAAACATCTACTTTTGCCCCTTAGCCATGCACATCACCACCTCTGCCCTCGCCCTCAAACTCCGCGGCATGGACCTGTTCCGGTCTATGCCGGAGCCGCTGTTGCTGGAATTGGCCCAAAAATGCGGTATCGAGCGCATGCAGACCGGCGACACGATTTTCCGCAAAGACGATCCCGGCCGCTCCCTGTACCTGTTGCTGGAAGGCGACGCCAAAGTGCACGACGGCGATTACGTGGTGGCCAACATGAGCGTCGGCAGTTGTTTCGGCGAAATGGCCCTGCTCGACGAGGGCCCGCGTTCCATGTCGGTCACGGCCATTGCGCCGGCACTGCTGGCCCGCATCGATCGCGAGATATTTTTCGAAGTATTGGGCGACCATCCCGACGTGATGGAACAAATCGTGGGGCTGCTCACGCGCCGCCTGCGTTTCCAAACCGACCAGACCCTGGCGCAGCTGCGCCGCCGCGAAGAAGAACTGACTCGCCTCGTGGATGAACGCACCGCCGAACTCATACGGCAAAAAGAAGAAGCCGAACACCTGCGCGCCAAGGCGGAGGCTCAGATGCGGGAAGCCGAATTTCAGCGCCAGCGGGCCGAGCAGAGCGAACGTTTCGAGCAGCAGTTCCTGGCCAATATGAGCCACGAACTGCGCACGCCCATGAACGCCGTAATGGGCATGACCAACCTGCTGCTGCAAAAAAATCCGCGCGATGACCAGCGCCGCTACCTCGACAGCATCCGGCAGTCGTCGGAAGCCCTGCTGGTGATCCTGAACGATATCCTCGATATCTCCAAAATACAGGCCGGCAGGCTCGAACTGGAATGGACCGATCTGAACGTGGCCCAAATCCTCGACAACGTGTTCACCACCCTGCAGTTCCGGGCCGAAGAAAAGGGCCTGCTCTTCCAGGTCGACTGCGATCCGGATATCCCGCCGGCGCTTAGCGGCGACCCGGTGCGCCTGCAACAGATTCTGATCAACCTGGCGGGAAATGCCGTTAAATTCACCGAAAAAGGCCGCATCAATGTCATCGCCCGGTTGTTGGAGCAAAACGCCGGCCGCTGCCGCCTGCGTTTTGAAGTGACCGATACCGGCATCGGGATGACGGCGGAGCAACTGGCTATTGTGTTCGAGAGTTTTCGCCAGGCGTCCAGTGACACCACCCGGAAATACGGCGGCACCGGCCTCGGATTGTCCATATCCAAACAACTCGTAGAACTTTTCGGCGGACGTATCGACGTGGAAAGCACGCCGGGTGAAGGCTCCACCTTCGGTTTCGAGATCGAACTGGCGGTTGGCACGGGGCAGCGCAAACCGGAAACCAGCGCCGCCGAAGCGGCTGATGCCTTGCGCGGCATGCGCATCCTCGTGGCCGAAGACAATTATTTCAACCAGGTCGTCGCCATCGAAACCCTTGAAATGCTTATCCCCGAGGTAGTTGTACATGCCGTGGAAAACGGGCAGGAAGCGCTGAACCGCGTGAAATCGGAACCCTACGACGTGGTGCTGATGGACGTAACGATGCCGGTGATGGACGGGCTGGAGGCGACGCGCGCTATCCGGGAATTGCCTGGTCCGGCGGGGTTGGTGCCCATTATCGCTTTTACGGCCTCGGTGACCAACAAAGAGGTGAAAAAATGCCTGAGTACCGGCATGAATGCCTGCGTGCCCAAACCATTTAAAGATGCCGAATTGCTGGGCGCTTTGTTGGCAGTGAAAACATCCAACGGACAAACGCCTTCTGTTGGGGAAGGAGAAGAGTATAGGCCGGAAAACCCCGAAGCCGGTTCGTCCGAACCCAATGGCGCGCCCCAACTCGCCTTCCTCGAACAACTCACCGGCGGCAACCCCGCGCGCATGCGCAAATACATCGGTCTGTACCTCGATTCGGCAGCCGCTGCCATACCCAATATCGAAGCAGCCCTGGCCGCCGGCGACCACGAGGCCCTGCGCCGGGCCGTACATACCATCAAACCGCAATTGCGGATGATCGGTATGGGCGATGCGGCAGAGCTGGCGCAGGCTATCGAGACGATGGTAAAAGAAGGGGCCGCGGATAGGGCCCTACTGACAGGTCAGGTCGACCGTTTGCTGGCAGCTATCCGGCATTCCGTACCGGTCTTTCAGTCTTATTTGGTGTGAAATCCTGTTCTTCTCCGTACCTTCGCGGGCAAAACAGCTGCATTCATGCAAGACATCAAGAAGCATATATTCGTAGTAGACGACGATAAAATGTTCGCTACCATGCTGGCCGACCACCTGGAAGAGCAGGGTCGCTACGCCGTCACCACCTTCGGCACCGGCGAAGAATGCCTGGAACGCCTCGGCGAAAACCCCGACGTTATTATTCTCGATTATTACCTCGATTCCAACGTGCCTGACGCCAAAAACGGGCTGGAAATCCTGCAAGCCATCCATAAGGAAGCGCCCGATCAAAAAGTAATCATGTTATCGGCCCAGGAACACTACGGCGTGGCCCTGCAAACCATTGCCAGCGGGGCCGTGCAGTATGTGATCAAGGATTTGCAGGCGTTTAAGGAGATTGATGCTATTTTGGGTGAGTTCTGACCGGGGGGATACACGATTGAACCTATGGCGTTTTTAAATGCCCCACGTATAAAAGGGTACCATTGTAGCTCAGCACCGCGATATCATTGGGCGTTGCCCAGTTTGCCGGCGTATTGGTGAGTGGCAAACCGATTTGTTGGTAGGCTTCCAATACCAATTGTGAGCAGAAAAATGATTGGTTATCGGGCGTGCCTAAAAGGATACGGCCGAAGAAATTGCGGCATGCTTCGCGCAAGGTTTCAGTGGGAACGAGACTACACCTGGAACTTTCCACCCGGAAGGTTGCCTGCCTTGCAATCCCCCAGTAATTATATGGGCGGCCCAATTGCTGGCCGAGATAATCGCGAAGTTGCAAGGCCTTATCCGATGTCATTTGCGGATGGCGGAAAGCCACGGCAACAGAATCGTCGGCAAGGGCCGAATCAAGTGATTTATCTTCCACTCCCGAACCTACGGCTTCAATGATCCGGCCGTCTCCAATATATACGCAGGCGTGACTGATGGGGGAATTGGTAAAGGCGCGAATGGCCGCCGATTGAACAGCGGTTGTCGTGGAGAGGATAATATCGCCCCGATGCAATGCATTCCAATCAAGAGACATTCCGCCCGTGGCAGGAGAAAGGGGAATATCCTCGGAAAATTGCATACTGCGCCAAAGCGTGTTCATTTCAACGAGATTTGAGGGGTCGAATCGAAGCGACTGACTTTGCGTGCGGCAAATGCGGTTGGGCATTTGAGCATAGTGTACAATCTGAATGCGCAAAGGCCCTGATGAAGTTCGCGCCTCCGACTCGTATTTCTCAAT
>JADZFP010000600.1 GCA_020849825.1 Saprospiraceae bacterium | reverse complement strand
GTGAGTGTCTCGATGCTCATAAGGTAAAAGTTGGTTTGGATTCGCAACACAAACTTAAACTTTTACCTTTTTCTTTATGTATACCTCGCCTGACCGCTTACTATTTCAAATCGATACGAACCATTGTGTATCCAATATTATTTACATAAAATTTTTCCAAACATTTCCATTTTGACAATAATACCATGTCTCCTACTTCGGCAGATATTTCCGAAAGAACAGTAACGCCATCTGTTGAACAATAAAAAATTGGATTATTTGGTCTATTAGCACGCATCCAACCCACTACCTCAGATGGAGGGTAACTTAGTTCAGACATATTAGTAACTTTCTTAGCAACCTTCCTTCCTCGATAAAGAAATTGCCCTATTGCCAAAGAATATGCGAATTGCAACAATCCGATACGAAGTGGCCGAAGTAATTCTATTATCTCTTCGATCTCAAGTTTCCAAAGGTCGATGTTATTTAACCTCCCGATAGCTAGCTCTAACTCCTTTTCATCAGGTGGTGGAGTGCCAGGAAAATTTTCAGAATCGTCAAATAGCATCACAAACTAATTTTTTTCACCACTCAAACTCCACCACCTGCTCCACCCCATCGCCCAGGCTCAGCGCCACGGGGCAGGTGCGGCCGGCGGTTTCGAGCAGCTGGCGGTCCCGTTCGGAGAAATCGCGTTTGGGCATGATGAGCCGGATTTCCACACGGGCGATGCGGCGCGGATTAGCGGCCATGATCTTGGTCACTTCGGCGCGGGCGCCGGTGATGTCAAGTTCGCGGCTGCGGGCGCTGATGCCCATGATGGTCATCATGCAGGAAGCCAGGGAGGTGGCGCAGAGGTCGGTGGGCGAAAAAGCTTCGCCGCGGCCCTGGTTGTCGAGCGGGGCGTCGGTGATAATCTCGATACCGGATTGCAGGTGGGTGGCGCGGGTGCGTAGATCGCCGAGGTATTCTACTTTGGATGTCATGTGAGACGTAAGCCTATCTGTTTATGATGTCAATTTTTTCGTAACGGAACACCCGGCCAGGTTCGATTTTACCGGTTGTTTTGGGCTCGTATCCTGCGGGGATGCCGGGCGTTTGGTAAAATCGGCCGGTCAGACGAAGCGCCTGGCTGAAATGCCCGGCCGTGTAAAATTCATTGGGCACCTGCAGACCGGGCGCTCCGGCTTCCAGATAAATGCACTGTCCGGGATCAATTTCCGCGCTATCGCGGGCCAGCCGGGTTTCTATCCAGTCGGGGCAATCGCAAGCCCAGTTTACCCAGGCCAGCTCGATGGTTTCCAGGCTTTCAGACAGCCGCGCGGGGCGCTTGTCGGACGAGCATTGGCACAGCATAAGGCAAAGACAAAACGCCGTTATAGCAAGCAACCGGTTCATTTCTGTTCGCCGGCTTCGGGTTTGGCTTCTTCGAGCGGTTCGTTATCGGCGTTTTGCGCGGCTTTTTTGCGTTCGCGGCGGGCGCGCTCCTCTGTTTCGACGATGTCGTAGGCTTTGATGATTTCCTTCACGAGGCGGTGGCGCACCACGTCTTCGGCGGTGAGGTTGACGATTGCGATACCGTCGATGCCGTTGAGGATGGCCATGGCCTGCACCAGGCCCGATTTCTGGTGGTGGGGCAGGTCGATCTGGGTCAGGTCGCCGGTGATGATGCACTTGGCGTTGGGCCCGATACGGGTGAGGAACATCTTGAGTTGCAGGGGCGTTGCGTTCTGGGCCTCATCGAGGATGATGTAGGCGTTGTCGAGCGTACGGCCGCGCATAAAAGCCAGGGGCGCGATTTCGATGACGCGGTTTTCCATGAAAAAGTTGAGCTTGTCCATGGGCAGCATGTCGTCGAGCGCGTCGTAGAGCGGGCGCAGGTAGGGGTCGACTTTTTCCTTGAGGTCGCCGGGCAAAAAGCCGAGGTTTTCGCCGGCTTCGACGGCCGGGCGGGTGAGCACGATCTTTTTAATCAGCTTGTTTTTGAGTGCGCGCACGGCCATGGCGACGGCCGTGTAGGTTTTGCCGGTGCCGGCCGGACCGATGGCGAACACAATGTCGTTGTTTTCGCAGGCTTCGACGAGGCGTTTCTGGTTGCGGGTTTTGGCCTTGATAGGCCGGCCTTCGCGACCGTGCAGGATGACGCTGTCGCCGCCGTCGCCACTCACAGGGATGCGCACCTCGAAAGGGTTGCTGCCGCCGAGCAGGTCTTCGACCGTCTGGAAGGGCAGTTCGAGGTGCTCGCGCAGGTAGCGCACCATGAGCTCGAATTTGCCCTTGGCTTCCTGCGTATATTTTTTGTCGCCGCTGAGTTTCAGGCTGTTGCCGCGCGAGGTGATCGTAACGTCGGGATATGCTTTGCGCAGCAGGTTTAATTTGGCGTTGTTCTCGCCGTAAAGTTGAACGGGGTCGACGCCCTCGATAGTCAGAATGATTTCGCTCAAATCGCTGGGTGGTTTTGGTTGGCAGCGGGAGACGGGCGCCGGTTGTTGCGGGCCGCTGACCGGTAAAGTCCGTCGGCGCCTCCATGCCTTTTTTATCAATAAATTTGACCCGCCGGTCGACTACAAATGTAGCGCTTCGACGGCTTACTGGAAAACAAAAAAATACCGGCTATAGTTCGTTTAACCACAACTTAACGCCGGTAAAAGCCGTGTCATTTTTTAAATCTTTTCTCGGAACGATGGCGCACGAATGGATCACTTTCTTTTCCTGGGCGTTTTTTTACGCCTTGCACAGCGCCCTGGCTGCCGACCCGGTCAAAGACCGTGTGATGCGCTGGCGGCCCGGAATCCGGCAGTACTATCGCCTCGCATACAATACTTTTTCCATCCTGTTTTTCTGTTGGCTGTTGGCCGACCTGTACAGGAACCCGGGCGGCTTTTTATATTCTTTTTCTATATTTTTCTATGTCCCGGGTGGAATGCTCGCGCTATCAGGGGTGTTTTTGCTGGGCGCGTCGTTCCGCAATTACGACCTGCTGGAGTTCGCCGGCGTTCAGGCAAGCGAGGCTTCCCAGACCCTGCAAACCGGCGGGCTGAACGCCTGGGTCAGGCATCCGATCTACAGCGGCGTCTTGTTGCTGATGCTGGGTATTTGCCTGGTTTACCCGACTACTTCATTATGGGCGATACTGGCGAGCACAGTCGTTTACCTGCCGTTCGGCATTTGGTGGGAGGAAAAAAAACTGCTTCGCCAGTACGGCAGGGCTTATTCTGATTATCAAAAACGGGTGAAACGCCTGATTCCCGGCCTGTGGTGAGCGGATTTTCTACTTTTGCAATCGATTTTGCCCATCAATCAGTCAGCCATGCGTATTTGCCTGTTGTTTTTTGCCCTTTGCCTGCTCTTCACGGCTTGTGTACCGGAGAATTACACCTTTGATAAAGATAAAAAAGGCGACGGCACGGTGAAGATCGACCTGCGCAACAAAGTGACGCAGCGCCTGTACGATTTTCGCGACAACCGGCAGACCGACAGCCTGTTGCGCTACCTCAACCACCCCGAACCCACCCTGCGCTACCTCTCCGCCCTGTCTTTTGCCTCCTGGCGCGACTCCGCGGCCGTCGAGTCGCTGGCCACCCTGCTGAGCGACCCGGTGGAGGAAGTGCGCATTGCAGCGGCGTTTTCGTTGGGGCAGATCGGGTCGCCCAAAGCGGAAAAACCCCTCGTGGCGGCTTTCGACGGCAACGATTCGCTCTCGCAGCACCAGCGTTTCAACGCGGTCGTGCTCGAAGCCATCGGTAAATGCGGCTCGGCAGCCAGTCTGCGCCAGATCGCCAGCGTAAAAACATATCAGCCATCCGACACGCTCCTGCTCGAAGGGCAATGCCGCGCTATTCTGCGTTTCGGGCTGCGAAAAATGGTCGATTCCGTCGCCACCAACCGCATGGTGCAATACGTGGCCGACGAGCACATGCCCAATCCCGCCCGTCTCGTGGCGGCATATTACCTGGCGCGTACGGAAAAAGTAGCGCCCGACAGCGCCCAGGCCGTCCAGATCGCCGTCGCCCTCGTGCGCACCCGCGACGCCAACATCCGCATGGCCCTGGCCCGCGCCCTGGGCAAATCGGCGACGCAACCTGCCTTCGCCATGCTATCGAAGGTGATCAACACGGAAACCGACTGGCGCGTAAAGTGCAACATTATCAATGCGTTGGCCAAATTTGACTACGATACGGTGCGCGCGATCGTGGTGCCGAAGATCACCGACGAAAACCCGCACGTATCGCGCACGGCCGCCGAGTTTTTTATCGAAAACGGCCGCCCGCACGACGGCGACTATTACTGGCGCATCGCCAACAGCAACCCCGCCCTGCACTGGCAAAGCCGCGTGGCGCTGTACCGGGCTTCCAACCGCTGGCTGCCCAGTCGCGACAAGCCCGAGTCGAAAGACTTTATCAATTTCCGGCTCCGGGAAATGTTGCAGGAATCGACCAACCCATACGAACGCGCGGCCAGCCTTTTCGGACTCGCCGAATGGGGCCGGCAGTATCACCTGATCTACAACCAGGGCATGAAAGACCCCTCCCCGGTGGTCAAAAGCGCCGCCGCCGAGGCCCTGGCGGGTATTGCCAAACGCAAGGATTTCTACGGTGTGTTCGGAGAAAGCGCCAAAGTCGTTCGCCGTGAATTGTACTATTATTTTCGCAACATCATCGCCAGCGGCGACCCCGGTATGATCGCGTCCGGCGCCGAGGGCCTTCGCGCAGAAGCATTGAATTACAACACCTTACGTGACTCCGCGCGGATTGCCGATTTTTACACCACGCTGCAGGGACTGAAACTGCCGCGCGACCTCGAAGCGGCGGAAGCCTTGAAAAAGACCATCGCTTATTTTGAAGGAAAACCCGAACCCAAGCTCGAAATACCGCCGCACGACCACCCGATCGACTGGGCATTGATCAGTTCCATCCTGCCCGAGACCCGCGCGCTGAT
>JADZFP010000599.1 GCA_020849825.1 Saprospiraceae bacterium | reverse complement strand
TTACCGAAGCGCCAGGCATCCGGCTGGCGCGGCTGGCGCGGTGGCTTTGCCCCGTGCCGTTGTTCCCGCCGGCAAGTTACCGAAGCGCCAGGCATCCCGGGAGCAGAAACAACCCTTTTATAACCAATTCACCGATTCACCAATTCACCACTATTTCACCCTTATTTCGCCATGATCGATATCGCACAGCCGCCGCTGGCCGCCAGGCGGAGGCGCAGGGTGTCGCCTTTGCGGACGGTCGTTTTCCGGATATTGACCGGATAAGGGTTCTTCTCATAATGCGCATCGGGGCCGTCTTCATAAATCGTCGCTTCGTAGGTTTTACCGGCCTCGAGGAAATCCAGTTTGAAGGTGAAATCGCGCGGGTTTTCGTCGGTGATGCTGCCGATAAACCAGTTGGGCTTGCCTTTTTCCTTGCGCGCCATGGTCAGGTAGTCGCCGATGGAGGCGTTGAGCGCCCGCGATTCGTCCCAGTCGACCGGCACGTCGCGGATAAACTGGAACACGTCGGGGCGTTTTTCGTAATTTTCAGGCAGGTCGGCCGCCATTTGCAGGGGGCTGTACAGGGTCACGTAAAGGGCGAGTTGTTTGGCAACGGTGGTATGCACCCGTTCTTTTTTGTTGGGGTCGAACTGGTTGACCTCGATCTGAAAAATGCCCGGCGTGTAATCCATCGGGCCGCCGAGGATGCGGGTAAAGGGCAAAATGCACTCATGCTCCGGCGGGTTGCCTTTGCTCCAGGCGTTGAATTCCTGTCCGCGCGAGGCTTCGCAGGCCAGCCAATTGGGGTAAGTGCGGTGCAGGCCGCTGGGTCGCACGGGCTCGTGGGCGTCGAGCATGACGCGGTATTTGGCCGTGCGTTCGGCGACGCGCACGTAGTGGTTTACCATCCACTGGCCGTCGTGCCATTCTCCTTTGGGGATGATCTTGCCGACATAGCCGGTCTTGACGGCCGGGTAGCCGTATTGGTTCATAAAGGCGTAGGCGGAGTCCATTTGCCGCTCGTAACTCGTTACAGCCGAGGAGGTTTCGTGGTGCATGATCAGTTTGACGCCTTTGGATTCGGCATAGCGGGAGAGTTCGGCCACGTCGTAGTCGGGGTACGCTTTGGTGAAACTGAACACCTCTTCTTTTTGCTGGTTGAACCAGTTTTCCCAACCGATATTCCAGCCTTCCACGAGCACGCCGCCGAGGCCGTTTTTAGCGGCGAAATCGATGTATTTTTTGGTGTTGGCGGTGGTGGCGGAGTGTTTGCCCGAGGGCTGGCCGTTTTTGAAACCGTCGCCGTTCTGGCTGCCGGAATAGTCCCAAGTGCCTTTGCCGACGTGCATTTCCCACCATACGCCGCAGTATTTCATGGGTTTGATCCAGGAGACGTCGCTGAGTTTGCAGGGCTCGTGGAGGTTGAGAATGAGGCGGTTGCCCAGCAAGCCGGCGGCATCGCGGTTGAGCAGCACGGCGCGCCAGGGCGTGTGGAAAGGCAGGGTGTTGACCGATTTGACGGCCGGATCGGAAGTGGAGATCAGGAACGCTTTGAATTTCAGCGTTTTCGGATCGGCGGTGAGGTGCAAGGCGCCGAAATCGACCAGCGCCGCCTCGGCGATGCTGATATGCGTTCCGTTGGCGGCGCGCATGGTCAGCGGCGTCTGGACGTTGTAGGAGTCGACGATGTGCTGGGTGACGATCGATTTCTCGGCCATGTACGGCGCCGTATTGATGCCGCTGATGCTCGTGGTGCTGTACACGTGTTCGTTGGAATCGTAGTCGCCCGGAATCCACCAGGCGGTATGGTCGCCGGTCATCTGAAACTCGGTCAGTTCGTTGGTCACCGTGATGTTGTCGGTTTTTTCTTTGGTCGGGAACTCATAGCGGAAGCCCACGCCGTTGTCGTAGGCGCGGAAATGGATGGTCATGGCGTCCGTTTCATTGGCGAGCCGGTAGCGAAGTTCGTTGTAATGGTCGCGAATCTGGGATTCTTCGCCCCACACCGGTTTCCAGGTTTCGTCGTGCGAGCCGGCGTCGGCCCCGACCAGTTTGAAGCCGCTGCTGAAATTATGTCCGCGCGCCTCGATGCCCAGGCGCGACCAGTCGACCACCGTGGCGCCGTTGTAGGTAATTTTATAAAAAGCTTCGCCCGATTTGTTGAGCCCCACTTTTACCGAGGTCGTTTTCCCCGGTGAAAGAAGGGTTTTTATCGTTTTTTGAGCATAAACGGACAGGCTGCTGCCCGCGATGAAAAGCAGAAGAACAAGGAACTTTTTCATATAAAGTGTGCAGTTTTTTTCAAAAAAAGTCGATCTTTTCAACAACCCGGTCGCATCCTCGCATCCTCAATTTCTAATATCCGCTCCCCAGGCCAGTTTTTGCCGGATGGTATGCAGGAACGTAACGTCCTGCAATTGCACCAGGCGGATCGGGAAATCGTTGCGGCGCACGGCCAGCTGGTGGTGCGCTCCGATGAGTTCGAAACGGGAGTCGAGGGTGCAAATAAAGTTTTCGCCGCGCCCTTCGATATCGAACGACAGGACCGACTCGTCGGAGATCACGATGGGGCGCACATTGAGGTTGTGTGGGGCCACGGGGGTGAGTACGAAATTGCCTGAATTAGGGAAAACCACCGGTCCGCCGCAGGAAAGCGAGTAGCCCGTACTGCCCGTCGGGGTGGCGATAATGATGCCGTCGGCCCAATAGGAGTTGAGATAATCGCCATTGATATAGGTGTGAATGGTGATCATGGAGGAGGTATCGCGTTTCAGCAGGGTGCAGTCGTTGAGCGCGAAGGGCACGTCGCCAAAAAGCCCGGGATGGCTTTCGAGGTATAGCATGGCCCGCTCCTGAATCACGTATTGTCCGCGCCGGAGTTTCTGAATGGCTTCGGCCACCATTACTTTTTCGATGGTATTGAGGAAGCCCATTCGCCCGAGGTTGATGCCCAGCATGGGCACGCCCGCGTCGCGCACGAGAGTGACTGCGCCCAGCATGGTGCCGTCGCCGCCGAGCACGATGACGAAATCCATGCGGTGTACCCTGAAATCGCGGTAGTCGTCGAAGCGGCCGACGGGCCCCTGAAAATTGATCTGCCCGTCCAGATCGGCGAGATAGGGCGCGTACACGTAGGCTGTGATGCCTTCGGCATGCAGGGCGTCGAACAAGGCCTGCACGTAAGGCTGGTCTTTGTCGCGGTATTGTTTTCCAAAAACGACAACTTGCATGGTTCGGAACCGGCTGTTGGGTTTGGGCTGGTAAAAATGAGGGCCCGGCGGCTGTTTCTTTCGCCAAATGGCGCGAAATTGCCAAAGCTTGTTCAATTTTGCCACAAGGTAGTGCCAATTCGGGCATTCCATGCGCCATTTTGCCAACAGACAAACGATCCGATATGTCGAACTCCCACCCGCCTGAAATCTCCGTGGCCGACGTCGTCGCCCGGGAAAGAGAACAACTCCAGCGCCGCCGCGAAAACCTGTCGCAAACCCACGGCACCGAGCAGCAGCCCAACTGGTTCGGTATTGCCCTTTCGGGCGGCGGTATTCGCTCCGCCACGATCAATATGGGCTTTTTGCGCACACTCAACCGGTTCGGCATTTTGCGCCAGGCCGATTACCTGAGCACGGTGTCGGGCGGGGGGTACACCCATTCGTACGTGCAGGGTACTTTGAAACAAACAGGAGAGTACAGCGCGCTGTTTACCGACGATCATGCCAAAGAATTTCGCCAGCACGGTGAATATATGACGCCCGGGCAGGGCTGGGTCAAAAACAAAAACCTGCTCATCCTGATCGTGGCCTTTCTGGTCAGCTGGCTGATGAGTCTGGTGAGTTTGATCATCGTCGGGGGGATTGTGTATTTCGCTCACGAACTGATCACCACAATACCCGGACTCGCCACCGAAACGACCGTCGGAGCGGCGGCTGTACACAGAGAGGGCGATTCCATTTTCCCGCATATTTACTGGTGGAGCCTGGGGGCGATTCTGCTCGCGCATTTTTTTACCAGCGCTTTGATGCCCTTCAACCTGAACTTGTCCAAATTTTTCAACCTGCTGGAAGCCGTCGCTGCCGTGATTGGCATCGTGATCCTCATAGGATACAAGGCGGGGAATTACAGCATCCATGCCGGGGGCAACAGCTGGTGGTTATGCCTGGCGGTCATTGCCGGTTTTATTCTCCTGGGTTTCGCCGCCAACCCGAACGGGCTCAGTTTTCACCGTTTTTACCGAAAGCAGCTGGCCGATCTTTATCTGCGCTTTGCCACGGATTTTAAAAACCATCCCTTGCACGATTTTTTCAAAGTGGATTCCCAGCGGGAGGCCGATTACCTGGCGCCCTATCCGCTCATCAATACCTGCATGAACCTGCAAAACCCCACCGGCGAGGATGCCTTCAAAGGGGTGAAAGCCAGCGATTATTTTCTGCTCAGTCCGCTTTTTTGCGGCTCCAAAATCACGGGCTATGCCCCCACGACGAAATTTTCGGATTTTAAAAAAATGACCTCGCCGGCGGCCGTGACGATTTCCGCTGCCGCCGTCAATCCGGGACTGGGTATTTATTCCAGCAAAGTCAAAAGCGCGGCGCTTACCCTGTTTAATGCGCGGCTCGGCTGCTGGGTCAGCAATCCCAAAAGCCGCAAACCCGGCACGGCGCCCTGGTGGCCTTGGTATTTTTTCAGCGAGTTGCTGGGCCGTATCGGCACCAAAAAACAAATGGTCAATGTCTCCGACGGCGGTCATATCGAAAATCTGGGCGTCTACGAACTGCTGCGCCGAGGCTGCCGGCTCATCATCAGCGTCGATGCCGGCCAGGATGCCCTGTACACCTTCGCCGATCTGAACAACCTGCTGCTGCGCGCCCGCAACGAACTGGGTCTCGAAATCCGTTTCCGGGAAGGGCAGGAACCGGAAAAAGTCATTGCGCCCCAACCCTCCACGGTGTATTCCAAAAAACGTTTTGCGGTGGCCGACGTGATCCAGCACTGGGCTTCCGACAAGGTGTGCACCCCGGCGGAATTCAACGGGCAGGGCTTTCCGCGCAAGATCGGCACCTTCGTGTACGTCAAATCGTCGGTCACGGAGCCTTCGACACCGCCGCCGCCAAAACCCGACGCGGACCTGAAATACAGCACGTATTATTACAAAATTTACCATCCCGAATTCCCGCACGAATCCACGGGCGACCAGTTTTTCGACCCGGTGCAGTGGGAATCTTATTACCGGCTGGGACAATACCTCGGCGCCGACATGCTCGGCCTCGGCCTGCTGGGCAAAGCCTCGCGCGATTTTGCGCCGCAGTTCAGCGTCGAACAACTCATCAACTGGTTCGACAAGCCGGAGCAAAATCCGCTGTTCTCCGTCGCCGAACGCCGGCTGGTTGCCAAACCCGACCAAGGCTTCGAAAGCGTCAATTCCGGGGCCGGCGGAGAAGAGACGGTGAAGGAACGCAGCGCGCAGCCGCCAGAGGAAGAAGATGAGTACAGAATTTGAGTGATGAGCGAGGAGTGATGAACGATGAGTTGCTTCGATCGGAAAATACTCATCGCTCATCACTCCTCACTCCTTTTCCCTACCTTCGGGCGTTTTTAGCCATCTTTGCAGCCTTTTTGAGGCTGAAAAGGGGGTGTTGTCAAGAGGCTTGGTAGCCTCCAATCCTTTGATTTTCTGGAAAATATCCTGCCCTGATCAGCCGCTGGCGCCGTCGATACGGCGTACAAAACCCGGTTGTTTCTGACTATGCGTAATTTATTTCAATCCCTCCTTCAGCATCCGACCGTGCAAAAAATCCGCCAGCGGATCGTGCTGCTATGGGCGCCGGTTCAAATGTTCTGGAACCGCGCCACGGCGCCCGTTCGGCAGTTTTTTTCACCCCTGACCCAGCGTTGGCTCCGATTGACCTACCCGCTCCGGGTGCGTTGGGCGGCTTTTCGCCAGAAGAGCCCTGTATTGGGCGGTATCCTGAACTGGACCGGCCGCTTGTTCAAATGGGGTTTCATCGCCCTGCTGCTGCTGGTGTTCAGCGTCTGGATCGGTGCTTTTGGCAAATTGCCCAGTTTCGACGAGCTGCGCAGCATCGAAACGGCCAATACCAGCGAAGTATATGCCGCCGACAACGACCGCGAGCCGATCGGCAAGTTTTATATCGAAAACCGGACAACCATCCCGCTCGACAGCATTTCGCCCTTTGTCGTCAAAGCCCTGATCGCTACGGAAGACCGCCGCTTTTTTACCCACTCCGGCGTCGACCTGCAAAGCTGGTTCCGCGTGGCATACGGCATGGCTACCCGAAAATCGTCGCTTGGCGGCGGCTCTACATTAAGCCAGCAACTGGCCAAAAACCTGTACCCGCGCAAATCGTACGGGATGGGGCCACTCAACATTATCATCAACAAGATTCGGGAGAATTTTATCTCCATCAAACTGGAGCGCATTTACTCCAAACCCGAACTGCTCAACCTCTACCTCAATACCGTTCCCTTCGGCGGCGACCGCTTCGGTATCAACGTGGCGTCGAAATATTTTTTCAACAGAAAACCCAAAGACCTGAGCCCCGACCAGGCTGCTACCCTCATCGGCATGCTCCAGGCGAGTACCAAATACGACCCTACGCGCAACCCCGAACTCTCGCGCGAACGCCGCAATCTTGTGCTGCGCCAAATGGTGCGCAACGGCGACCTCTCCGAAGCCGATTTTCAAACCCTGAGCAAAAAACCGGTCGGCGCCAAACGCTACGGCGCTTTCGGCAACAACGACGGCCTGGCCACCTACTTTCGCGAATACCTGCGCACCAGCGCCATGCCCCGGCTGCTCAAAAACCTGAAAAAAGAAGACGGCAGCGATTACAACCTCTACACCGACGGCCTGAAAATCTACACCACGCTCAACAGTCAGATGCAGCGCTACGCCGAAGAAGCCGTCGCCAAACACATGGCCACGCTGCAACAACAGTTCGACAAACACTGGAAAAATTATAAAAACGGCAAACCCTGGGGCGACGACAAATGGATCGATGAACAACTTCGCCGCAGCGACCGCTGGGGGAATCTCAGCGATGCCGGTATGAGCGAAGCGCAAATACTCGAAAACTTCCAGCAGCCGGTCAAAATGACCGTTTTTACCTGGAAAAACGGCGGCTCGGAGTCGGATACGACCATGACGCCGCTCGACAGCGTCCGGTACTATTTCTGTCTGCTCAATTGCGGATTTATGGCCATGGACCACCGCACTGGCTATGTACAGGCATGGGTGGGCGGCACCAATTTCAAACATTTCAAGTTCGATCACAACCTGAGCCGCCGCCAGGTAGGCTCTACGTTCAAGCCGATTGTGTATGCCGCGGCCGTGCAGGACAGCGTAAAACCCTGCCAGTTTTTCCCCAATCAACTGGTCAAACTCGAAGACTGGGAGCCGCACAACGCCGACGAACGCTATGGCGGCTATTACACCATGGCCGGCGCTTTGCAAAAATCCGTCAACGTCGTTGCCGCGCAACTCATTGAACGGGTCGGTATCCAGAAAACCATCGATCTGGCGACCAAAATGGGCGTTACCGCCAAACTCCCCCGCGAATTCGGCATCAGCCTGGGCGCAGCCGATATTTCGCTGATCGATATGATGAAAGTGTATGGCACCCTGGCCAACGGCGGCGTGCGCCCCGACCCGGTCGTGGTGCTGAAAATCACCGACCGAAAGGGAAATGTGCTGTACGACTACGAAGAAGAACTCAAAAAGGACCCCAAAATCAACCTGCATGAACGCGCTCTGACCAC
Organism: Saprospiraceae bacterium; assembly: GCA_020849825.1. GTDB lineage: Bacteria > Bacteroidota > Bacteroidia > Chitinophagales > Saprospiraceae > M3007. The sequence goes on along the minus strand of JADZFP010000599.1, from coordinate 844 downwards.
CGACCAGGCCGCGATCATGACCCGCATGCTTCAGCAGGTGATCAACTACGGTACCGGCGCCCGACTGCGTTCCGGCTACGGTATCCAGGGCGATTTCGCCGGGAAAACAGGCACCACGCAAAACCATTCCGACGGCTGGTTCATTTGCTACAACCCCGATCTGGTCACCGGCGCCTGGGTTGGCGGCGAGAGCCCGGCCGTGCGCTTTCGCGACATGTCGCTTGGCCAGGGTTCGGCTATGGCACTGCCTATCGTAGCCTGGTTCTGGCATAAAGTGGCCAACGACCGCAAATACGGCAAAATACTGCACGACAAGTTCCCCGAACCCAGTCCGGCGATAGCCGGTATGTTCGGGTGCCCCACCTGGATCGGTATTTCACCCGATACCTTCAATATCCTGATGCAGGACAGCACCATCGCCGATACCTTGCGCGCCCGCGGTTACAAAGACGTTCAGGACGTGCTCGACTCCTATTTCGGTACCCAGGAACCGCCCGGTGGCGAAGGCGGCGACATTCCGGACGAAGGCGAGGGCGAGCAACAAGGCGAAGACCGCCGCGAACGCCGCAAAGACTTTTTTGACAAACTGCTGGGCCGCGAAAAAGAAGACAAAGACAAAAAGAAGGGTGGGGGAGGAAACCGACGATGAGGGGGGAGACCCGGCAGGGCAGACGCATGAACGCTGAATAGGCCAATCAAAAATTCAAGTTATTGATAACAATGGTTCGTATCGATTTGAAATAGTAAGCGGTCAGGCGAGGTATACATAAAGAAAAAGGTAAAAGTTTAAGTTTGTGTTGCGAATCCAAACCAACTTTTACCTTATGAGCATCGAGACACTCAC
>JADZFP010000598.1 GCA_020849825.1 Saprospiraceae bacterium | reverse complement strand
GTACCCGAGTTGGTGGGCGTAAACGTATAGATACGCTCCTGACCAGGCGTAGAGAAACCACAACTGGTCGAGGGAGGGTTCCAGGCGCCGGAGCCGCTTTGAGTGGTGCTGACTGCCGTACCGCAACTCAAGGCGGTAACACTGGCGCAGGGATCGAATGCCGCCGGGCAGTTGATCTGGAAATTCTGCGTCACTGAAGAGGTTGTTTCCGGATCGAGCAGCAGGTAGTACGTCACGCCGCCGGTGACGGAAAACGTCCAGGAGCCAGATGAGAACACGTCTTTGATGCAGGTCCAGCCGCTGGAGTTACAACCACCGGAAGCGGCTTTGAAGAAGTAGTCGATATAACCCGTGGCACTGGTCGAGTTGACCTGAAGGGTTGCCGTACCGGAAGCGGCTGGTGTAAAGGAGTAAAGTTTTTCCTGTCCGGGCGTTGAGAAACCACAGGCCGACGGACTCCACACGCCGGTACCGCTCTGCGTGGTGCTCACCGCGGCGCCGCAGGATAGTGGTGCGATCGAGGAGCAGGGGTCAAATCCGCCCGGTGCTGTAATCGAAAGATCATAGCTGGGGTGGCAGGTTGGTGATGGCCACGAATCTACGATCAGATAGTACGTGACACCAGCAGTCAGGGTCACGTTGAGCGTTTGGTTGCCGGCGCTGGATTGTGCTTGAGCCACGCAGGTGCCGCCCGCACCCGCCAGGGGGCATCCGCTGTACAACATAAGCCCTACCCAGGAACTTGAACTGGTAAAGGTAATCGTAGAAGGACCCGAAGCAGAGGGGGTAAAGATGTACACCTGGTCTTCACCGCCGTAATATGAGCTGCTGCCGCACACCGTGGTGTTGCTGGAGGTCAGGTCGTTGCCGGCGCCACAGTTCGTCAGGCCCACGCCGTTGTATGGCAGCGTGATATTGACGAAAGAACCCAGGCCGCCCGGGCAAGCCGGTGGAGCAACAGGCGCGGTAATGGACAGGTTGAAGCTCGGAATACAGGTCGGGGTTGGCCAGGTATCTACCACCAGGTAGTAGGTCACGCCGGCGGTCACAGCCGCATTCATCGTGGGGCTGCCAGAGCTGCCCTGCACCTGGGCAACGCACGCGCCGCCCTGACCAATGAACGGACACCCGTTGTACAACATCATCCCGACCCAGGAGCTGGTACTGGAGATGGACAGGGTGATCGAACCGCTGGTGGTCGGGGTGAACGTAAACACCAGATCCTCGCCGCCGTAATACGAACTGCTTCCGCAGATCGTGGCGTTGGCCGATGTGATGTCATTGCCGGCGCCACAGGTGGTCAGAGCCACGCCGTTGTAGGGCAAAGATGCGATGCTGACGGTGGTGCCGAGGTTGGCAGGGCAGGTTTGCGCCTGCAAACCCGTGCCGAACAGCCCAAACAGCACCATGGCCAGCAGTCGTAGCATGGTGTGTTTGAAAACAGGTAAGATTTCCTTCATAATCATGTAGGTAAGTGGTTAGAAAAATATTTCAATCCGTGGTCGGGAGCGACACGGTTCATTGAAATGCTGTACGGGAAAGGAGGCTATGCGGATGATCGCGTTGCGCTGAAAGCGCAGGCTATGGGGATTTGTTAGTGCCTAATATTAAAGCGCATCTGATGTGCGACAGAGCAGTAATCGGTGAGAATCAGGCGTAGCAAATGTGATAAATTTGGGCAAACCTGCAAATTTTAAAACAGAAAAAAAGTTGAACTTGTCGTCTAACCGACAAGTTGGTGGGCCGGATGGGCCGATATTGTCGTTTTATGGCTCAAATACGCGTTTTCGCAACCCCGACAATTCATCGCGTTTGGGGTGAGCCAATGCCTTTCTGGCCGCTCGCCAGCGTGTAAAAATGTCATAGTACACCAGGCCAAACCATCTCAACAAGGGCAGTAATAATACAAAGGCTATGGTCGGAGCATGCCAGAGCAGAATTGCGATCAGCCACAACAGGGGGTAATATATCCAGCCCAGGAGGTAGACAAGCCCGGCAATAACCGTGACCTTGAATTCTACTTTTTTCACCTTGGCAGCCGCTATCCAGTTGGCTGTTGCGGAGATCGGAAGGTTGGCCAGCCAGCCGACTGCAGCCGGCAAGGCGCCCGGAAGCAGGAACAACAACCATCGCCCACTGCCCCAGGATGGGTTGCTCAAGGCATCGTCATCGAGACCAGCGGCATGCAATGCGTTGAAATAAGTGGCGGCGTTTTCCCTGAAAACGGCTTTTTGCTCATCTGGCATGGCATTCAAGCGTTCCAAAACCGCTTTTTCCGCTTCAAAGCGCTTGCCATCGTAAACGGTAAAAGGCCAGATCGGCTGGGGATGATCGCTGCGAAACATGATCAGCATCTGATCGGCCAAAACCTCGTCATTCGGGTCTTCCACATGGTAACAGACCTTTTTAAGCGCCTGTTCTATATCGCGGCATAGTTTCAACAGAGCGTTGTTCGGATCGCGTTGGTAGTGTTCCCAATAATCGCGCAGGTAAATAGGCGCTCCGATATTAACGAAAGCCTCGTCTCTGGTTCGATCGCCATACGCGTAGTTGCATCCTGCCGGAATAATCTGTAAATCAGGGTTTTGTTGCCGCTCGTAACTGGCAAAAGCGATCCGCGCGAGACCTTTTTGCACCGGCCGTACCCGTTTGACCAGCTTGTGTTCGCCTTCCACATAAATCGTCACTACCCTGCCCTGCTTCAATTTGTCGATACAAAATTCAAAAACGCCGTCGTTGCGGTCTTTTTCCGTGTAACCGTCCCGTTTGCGGTAAACGGGAAACATGTTGATACTTTCCATCAACTTGCGGAAAAACGGCTTTTTGAAAATATCGCCGCGCGTCATGTTGTAAATCGGCGGATCGAGGTAGATGGTCAGCAACAAAGGCTCCATGGCCGCCGAGGGGTGATTGGCTGCCAGCAACACCGGTTTGTCGGAAGGGACGCCATGCCGGTTGTTGATATGGACTTTCCGAAAGATAGGCCAGTGGATAGCATAGCCAAAAATGGCCAGGGGTGGATACAGTTTACCGGTACTTTGATGACGCAAGCTGAATTTCACGGGAGCAATGTGTGGTTGAGGCGTTCGTCGTTTCTTTGTGGCGCGAAGAAAAGCAGCCTTCGTTAACTCTCCAACATCCGGCATGAACTACCTTCTCGTCATTGGCGGCGCAACGGCTACTGGGAAAACCGGTTTGGCTATTCGACTGGCTCAATTTTTCGGTACAGCCGTAGTATCGGCCGACAGCCGGCAGTTTTACCGGGAAATGAGCATCTGAACAGCCAAACCTACCTTACAGGAGCGCGTCGGGGTGCCACATTTTTTTATTGATTCGCTGAGCGTGGCCGATGATTTCAGTGTGGGCCAATTTGAAAAAGAAGCCCTGACTGTTTTGAATCAAATTTACCAAAACAACTCTGTTGCCATACTCGCAGGCGGCTCCGGACTATTCATCAAGGCCGTGTGCGAAGGCCTCGACGCATTCCCTCCGGTGCCCGAGGCGGTAAAAAAACTGGTGGAAGACGGCGAATCGGAATATGGCCTGGGCTGGCTGCAACAGCAGTTGCTGATCCATGATCCGGCCTACTACCGGGTCGTCGATAAAAACAATCCGGCGCGCCTGCGCCGCGCTTTGGAGGTTTGTCTGGCTTCGGGACAACCCTACACGTATTTTCTGGCACAAGGGCAAACACCCCGAAACTTCACTCCGATTTTTATTCAACTGGACCTGCCCCGCCCGGAATTATACGAACGTATCGACCGGAGGGTCGATCTAATGATTGAACAGGGACTCGAAGAAGAGGTGCGCGCATTGCTGCCCTGGCGGCACCGACCGGCCTTGAATACCGTGGGCTATGAAGAGTTTTTGGCCTTTTTCGACGGAAAGACGAATCGGGAAGAAGCCATTGAAAAGATCAAACAACACTCTCGCAACTATGCGAAGCGGCAAGGCACCTGGTTCAGAAAATACGGTCCATGGACGGTGTTTCATCCGGCAGACTGGGAGGGCATTCTGGCCTTTGTGCAGAAAAAGTTATCTACTCAAGCGGATTAATTTAACAACCCGTTCCCGACCGGTAGCAAGGTCCTTGATTTGTAAAAAATACATACCGGCAGACTGCCCCGGCACATCCAGAACGCGCGTTCCACTTACATTTTTCCAGTTTTCATCCCGAATCAACACACCTTCGGTAGTAATCAAACGAATGCGCAGATCGGAGAAACCGGGTTGGAACTCGATATTCAGTCGATCGGAGAAGGGGTTGGGGTAAATGCTGAAAGGAATATTATGCCAGTCGATAGTACTGCTGCCAATTTCATCAATCAGGCCGTCGCAATTGTTGTCGATGTTGTCTACAATTTCGAGGGCGCCCGGGAATACGGCAGGGTCGTTGTCGTCGCAGTCCAGTGAATCCGGTACGAAGCCCGCAGGGGCGCTGGCAAGGCAAGTCGCCATGGCGGTTGTCGCATCTCCGTACTGATCGTTGTCGGCATCCATGTAGTACACAAACATGGTCAAACCCTCGTCGACTGTTCCATCGCAATTGTTGTCCATGCCGTCGCAGATTTCCGCCACTGAAGGGTTCAAATCCGGGTCGGCATCGTTGCAGTCCTGGTTGTTGTCGACATAACCGGCGGGTGCAACCGACAGGCAGGTGTCCAGCCCAATGGCGGCATCTCCGTAACCGTCGCCGTCGACATCGGCGAAATAGGCAAACACGGGCAGGTCGTCAACCAGGCCGTTGCAATCGTTGTCCATGCCGTCGCAGAGTTCCGCGGCGCCGGGGTTCATCGTGGCATCGTTGTCGTCGCAATCTTCATAACTATAAAACCCGTCGCCGTCCTGGTCCTGGTAGAAAAAAGTTCTGGCATGCGCAAACGCGTCTTGTCCAACTTCCATTCCGATCAGGCGCCCCGGAATATCGTCGACGGGCGGGTGAATGCCTCCCCAAATTCGAGAAAGACTTGTTTGGTCGGAGGCATCGCGGTAAGTTGCCCATTGGAGTGTGACATCCACGCTCGGGCCTTTTTCCACGCCCAGGAAATTGCTGTTGGCGGTGATATGAAATTCACCCATTCCTCCCGGGAAGTATTCGTCGCCAGTCATCAGCGTCAGCACCTCGGCCGCGGCGCGGGAGTAGGTCGAGTGGCCTGAAATGTAGCCGGCGAAGGGAGGCGTTACAAAAGTTTTTCGCTGAAAGGGCCACCAGTGATCAGCCAGCACCCACCCGACACCGGAGGTATCCGTCAGCGGATTGTTGACGATATGTGGGCCCCGCCAGGTAAAAAATTTGATTTTACCTACGTTTTCATCCAAAAAGCCGGCCAGTTGATCGC
>JADZFP010000597.1 GCA_020849825.1 Saprospiraceae bacterium | reverse complement strand
CTCGACGAGCCTACGAACCACCTCGATGCCGAATCGGTGGCCTGGCTGGAACAATACCTGCAAAGTTTCCCAGGGACGGTTATCGCTGTCACGCACGACCGTTACTTTCTCGACAATGTAGCCGGCTGGATCCTCGAACTCGACCGCGGCGAAGGCAGTCCCTGGCAGGGCAACTACTCCTCCGGGCTCGACCAGAAAGCCAAACGCCTGGCCCAGGAAGAGCGCCAGGAAGACAAACGCCGCAAACAACTCGAACGAGAACTCGAATGGGTGCGCATGGGCGCCAAAGGCCGCCAGGCCAAGGGCAAGGCCCGTCTGAACGCCTACGAAAAAATGGCCGGCGAGGAAGCCCGCGAAAAAGAAGCCAAACTCGAACTCTGGATTCCCAACGGCCCGCGCCTCGGCGACCAGGTGATCGACGTGCGCAACCTGACCAAATCGTTCGGCGACCGCATCCTGTTCGAAAACCTCTCGTTCAGCATCCCGCCGAATGCCATCGTGGGCATCATCGGTCCCAACGGCGTGGGTAAATCCACCCTGTTCAAAATGCTGATGGGCAGGGAAAAACCCGACAGCGGAGAAGTCGTCGTCGGCAATACGGTGAAAATGAGCTACGTGGACCAAAGCCACGAAGCCCTGCTCCCCGAAAAGTCGATCTACGAGATCATATCCGAGGGCAACGACCTCATCCAGGTGGGCAACACTTCGGTGAACGCCCGCGCCTACATCTCCCGCTTCAACTTCACCGGCGCCGACCAGCAGAAAAAACTGGGCGTGTGCTCCGGCGGCGAGCGCAACCGCGTACACCTGGCCATGACGCTCAAAGAGGGCGGCAACGTGCTCCTGCTCGACGAGCCCACCAACGACATCGACGTGAACACGCTGCGCGCACTCGAAGACGCACTCGACGATTTCGCCGGCTGCGCCCTCATCATCAGCCACGACCGCTGGTTTATCGACCGCCTGGCGACGCATATCCTGGCGTTTGAAGACAATGCCGAAGTGGTGTTCTTCGAAGGCAACTTCACGGATTACGAAGAGGCCAAAAAAGCGCGTATCGGCGACATCACGCCGCACCGCCCGAAGGTGAAACATATTATGTAACAAGTCGGTGCATACGCATTGTGGCAGTAACTAACTTTGAGTGAACAATCCGCAAGGAATTGATTGTCAGCGACAAAATCACTCTTTATCACTCATTGCTCAATTACTGCCACAATGAAACATCCTTTTTTACCGGCCGGACTGCTGGGCGTGCTCGCATTTGCCGTAGGCATGAGTATGCAAAAACCCTTGAAAGGGAAACATTTTGAAGTGCCGCCGCACTATCCGTCCAACTTGCTCGGGCTGGAATTTCTCCCCGATACTGCGAGTATAGAAGTATTTCTGGGGCCGGAGCCAACGCGCAAATCCAATCTCGAAGCATTACAGACAGCACTGAAACGCGACAATTTTTTTGCGTTGTCGTACACGCTTTTTATGCTGGCGCTGGCCATCGTCGGCTGGACGAATACCCGGAAAAAAGTGTGGTTGCTGATGTTGCCGCTGGCGCTGCTGGTCGGCTGGGCTGATTTTCAGGAAAACGAACAAACGCTACTCCTCCTCGACAATTTGGGCAACCCGAATGCTCCTCAACTGCTGGAGGATATGCACCGGTGGGTCTGGATCAAAAGCCTGGGTTTCGCGGTGCTTTTGATTGCCGTTTCGACGTTTTTGTGGACGGCCGGAAGGGTAGGGCGCGCCTTGTCCGTTCTCGGTACAACAGCGGGTTTGCTGGGATTTTTATCGCTGTTGTGGGTCGGTTTTGTACAGTTCTTCGGCTTGTTGGGCCTGCTGCTGTTTTTTCCGCTGTTGGTTGGGTATTGCTTTTACTACCAAACTCCGGCTACCCGGCATTGATGGCGTTCAACTACCCTTCAATTCCGAGTAGATTGTAGCGGTAAGCGCAGAAATCACCCTGGGCAAGCTGTCCCGCTGGTTGCCCCTGGTCATGATGGTAATCAGGCAAGGTTTGTTGTCGATGTAAATAATGCCCGATTCGTGCAGTTCGAAGGACCGGGTATCGTCCCATTCTCCAAACTTGTGCGCAATTTTGGTGCCCTTCGGCACACCCGCGGTCAGGCCTTGTTCAAAAGTGGTTCGATTCAACAGGGTCAAGGCAAATTCCGAAAGATCAGGATTCAGATAAGAGGAATTGAACAGGGTTTTCATAAATGCCGAATACTCTCGCGGCGAAATCCAGATCAGTCCGTCGGAAGGGTCAGCAGTAGGCACCCCGATGCCCAAATCGATAAATACTTTTTCCAAAACCTTGTTATCCAGGTGTTTGGACAAGAGATAATGCGCGTTGTTGTCAGAATAGGATATGGCGTATTTGAGCAGTTCGCGTACGGTATACGCCTGGCCTTCCTGTAAGGTTTGGCTCTTGTAGTTTTGCACCGGTAATTCCTTGTCTTTCGGCTTTTCGAAGGTGTACTTCCGGTCGAGCACGGATGGGTCGGCGGAAGCCAGCCGGAGATAGGCTATGAGTATTGGAACCTTCAACAGGGAACCCGGGTGATAACGTGTATTGATATTCACGCCTGTCCATTCGCCGGATTCAAAAATACGCACGTAAACAGAAGCTTCCCGGACCATACCATCCGCTTTGAACTGGTTGATTTGCGCGCTCAACTTGCCTTTGATCCCGGCGAGATTGGGCGATTCGCAGGATTGGTCGACAAAAATCAGTGGGCGTATAAACTCATAGCCATACAAGCGCGTGCTGTTCAGTTCGCAGGGCACCGATTCGGTTCGAACTGATGCGGGGGAAGGTGAGAGCGCATCGGCGAGAGTGTGTTTTACCCAAAAATAAGTAAGAATACAGCCTGCAGCAAAAAACGCGATCGCCGAAAAAATTTGAATTCCCCGTTTGGTGGATTGTGTCATGAGATTAGAAAAAAAGGTCAGGTTTATTTAGAAATAGAGCGGCGCAAGTTCTGCAACCCTGTTGGAACGCCTTAGCCGAGATGTCGACAATGACGCTCATTAGCAAAACCAGTTTATTTCCGAGGCTTCGACGGCCGGGGCATTGCGTACGAAGGATATGCCACTCACCGTGTTTTTCATTAATTTTGCCCACTACTCTTCACCTAACTCCATTTCAATCATGGACAATTACCGTCTTATACTGGACGAACAACAGGCACAGCGCGAGCAAGCCGCTTTTATGTCGAGGGTGTACGCCTGGATGTGCCTGGCTTTGGTTATCACTGCCGGAGTGGCGTTGTACACCGCCTCTACGCCGGCATTGTTTCAACAGATTTTTGGCAACAAACTCATTTTTTATGGTCTGCTCATCGGCGAACTGGGGCTGGTAGGCTGGCTTTCGTTGGCTGTAGGCCGCATGTCGGCGCAAATGGCAACGCTCGTATTTCTGGGCTATTCTGCGTTGAATGGACTCACGATGTCGGCCATATTTCTGCTTTATACCGCCGGCTCCATTGCTTCCACTTTTCTGATTACGGCGGGTACTTTCGGCGCGATGAGCATCTATGGGTATTTTACCAAAAAAGACCTGACTTCGCTCGGCAATCTGTTATTCATGGCCCTTTTGGGTCTGATTATCGCATCTGTGGTCAATATTTTTTGGCAAAACAGCACGTTTTACTGGATCACCACCTATGCCGGGGTTTTAATCTTTACCGGTCTGGTGGCATACGATACCCAGAAAATCAAAAACATGAACATCATCGGCAACGAGGGCACCGAAGAGGATCGAAAAGAAGCGATCATGGGCGCCCTGGCCTTGTATCTCGATTTTATCAACCTCTTCCTGTACCTGCTTCGCCTGTTTGGAAGCCGTCGCGACTAAAACATGTTTTCTGTCCAACCTATCGAATTTGCCACGCCGGAATTTGACGAGGCCGTAGGCTTGCGCTACGAAGTACTGCGTCGGCCGCTGGGGCTCGAATACAGTCCCGAGCAACTCGCTGCCGAGTACGATCAATTTCATTTGGCCGCGTTCGATGCAGCAGGCCGTATTGTCGGCTACCTCAATCTGACGCCAAAGGATGCCGGAGAAGTAAAAATGCGGCAAGTTGCCGTTGCGCCCGACTGGCAGGGCAGGGGAGTGGGCCTGGCAATGGTGCAATTTGCGGAACAATGGGCGCGGGAAAAAGACTTTTCGCTCATGACCCTGCACGCCCGTTTGAATGCCGTACCTTTTTACCAAAAACTGGATTACGAAAAGGAGGGCGACCCGTTTGAAGAAGTCACTATTCCGCATTTTTACATGAAAAAAACACTGTAAGTCATGAAAATACGCTGTGAGCAGGATAGTATCCGACTGCGTTTGCGCAAATCGGAACTGGCTCAGCTGAAAAATGAAGGCTGGGTCCGAACGAGCATTCATTTCCCGCTTGGTGAAATATTGAGCTGGGAACTGGCCATCAGTGAAACCTCACCCAACCTGGATGCCGCTTTCGAACAAAAAAATATACGAATCACGCTGCCAGCCGATGCCGCCAGGCACTGGATGGAGTCCGATCTGGTGAGCCTTGAAATGCACCTCGCCCTCGCCGGCGGAAACAGATTGCACCTGCTTGTGGAAAAGGATTTTCCCTGCAAAGACCGTCCGGGAGAGGATAAAACCGATTTCTTTCAGGAACTTGCCGAAACAACCCCTCCACTTTGTTGAAAACCCGCAGTTTTTCCCCTGATTTTTAGTTAAAATCATGGCCTGCTCGTGTACTTTTGCCTTTGTTAAATATCAACGAAGGAGCCCTGAACGCCTGTCTTTAGCGTTTCTCTGCATTCCTTTTACCGCAAATCGTCAAAAATTCCACTCCCTTTATCATGACTGAAAATTCAAACTCCCGCTTGTACGGCATTATCGTCACCGTACTCTTGCTTCTTTCTGCCGTTTTAGGCTGGTTCTTCTGGAATCGTTCGCAAAACGTAATGCGCGAGCGCAAAGCGGAGCAGGAACAATATGCACAGCTTTTGCAGGAAAAATCCCAGATCGAGCGTCAACTCGACAGCCTGTCCGTTTCCTACTCCGACCTGCGTACCGAAAACGAAACCCTCCAGGGAAAAGTAACGAGTACCGCCGCCATCGTCGAACAGAAGGAGATCGTGATCCAGCAAATCAAATCCTCCAACGCCAAAGATCTCGCCGCCCTGCGCGCCCAGGTGGCCGATCTGCAAAAGGCTAAAACGGAGTACGAAACAGTCATCATGGTGCTCAAAGGGGAAAATGAAACCCTGCGCAATGAAAACCTCCGCCTGACCGGCGAAAACGAAACCCTGAAAGGCGAAAAAATGCAACTCGCTGAGCAGGTCACCGGCCTGGCCAAACAACTGGAAGATCAAATCCGCAAAACCCAGTCGGCGACTTTCAAAGCGACCTCGTTCCGGGTCGAACTCGAACGCCGCAACGACAAATTGACCACCCGGGCCCGCAAAGCCCGCGAACTCATGGTCAGCTTCGATCTGGCCGACGTGCCGCAACAATTCCAGGGGCCGCAAAAACTATACATGGTTATCACCGACGAGAAAGGCAATCCGATTGCCACCGACAACCCGGTGAAAGCCACGGTATATGCTCCCACCGGCCCGGTCGAAATTATGGCGCAACAGGTCAAAGCCGTCGTGCTGGAAAATACCCAGCGTTTGTCGTTCGTCCACAAATTTGACGACCGCCTGAAAGCCGGCAACTACGTCGTGGCGATCTACTGCGACAAAGGACTGTTGGGCGCCTCCAGTTTCCGCCTGGCCTGAGCCATAAACGGCCGATACAACCGTCGTGATCTTGTGTCACGCAAAGGCGCGAAGCGCGCAAAGCAATCCGGCACTTTGCGCGCTTCGCGTTTTTGCGCGGCAACCGGTTCGGCAGGGCATATAAACCCACCGCAAGCCTTGGGAAACAACAATTTCCAGTTCAGAGCAGAAAAATTGTTAAGCCCGATCAAATGCCTGCCCGCTGCCTGAAACCTTTGTGCGTCTTTGCGTTATAGCGTTGCATGAACAACCGAACACCCTCCGATACCTCCTTCCGTTGGCGCCGTCCGTTGCTGCGACTCTTGTCGTACAGCCGGCGCATCTGGCGGCGCATCGAGAATTTTGTGTTCGGCATCGCCCTCACGCTGGTTTGCCTCTATTTCGTGCTGCAACTTCCCGTCGTTCAAAACTGGATCATCGGCAAAATCACGGGCTATCTTTCCGAAGAACTGCAAACCAGGGTTGAAATCCGGCACGTAGATATTTCTCTGTTCGACAACCTCGTGCTGGAAGGTTTTTATGTGGAAGACCTGAACGGCGACACCCTGCTTTATGCCGGAAAACTCACGGCAGGGCTGAATTCCAATATTTTCACCTTGTTTCGCAACAAGTTGGAATTCAATGAAATATCGCTCGATAAAGCCCGCTTCAATATCCGGCGCGCGGAAGGCGAGGCCCACAACAACCTCTGGTTTATCCTCGATTATTTCGATACCGGCCCCTCCACCCGGAAAAAACAACCCGCCCCCTTCCGTATTCGTATCCAAAATCTGCGCCTCACAGACGTCGAGTTTTTGCAGGACGACCGGGAGCGCGGACAAAAAATGTTTTTCAGGATACCTTCGGGCGTTGCCCGGATCAACAACCTCGATATCCCTTCGAAGATCGCCGACGTGCAATCGGTCAATCTCGAAGGGCTTTATGTCAAAATCGAAGAATACGAATCCAAACCGCTGCCCGGCCCTAAAAAAGTATCCAATACGACCGCCGCGCCCGACAGTACCCGCAAAAAACGGGAACCCTTTCGCTTTAAAATTGCCCGCTTTTCGCTCGATAACGGGCGTTTCTCGCTCGATCGGTATCAGGCTTCCCCAACGCGCCATGCAATGCCCGCCGTGATGGACTATGAGCACATGGCCGTTCAGGATATTCAGTTTCAGGCCGACGATGTCTCCTTCGACGACGATCTGGTATTTCGCGGCGTTCTCAAACATATGGCAGCCCGTGAAAACTGCGGCTTCGTACTCTCGCATGGAGAAGCCCGCGAGGTCGTCGTCTGCGATACGCTGGCGGCATTGTACGGGGTGAAAATCGAAACACCCGGAAGCAGTCTCGGCGACACGATCGCTTTTCATTACAATACTTACCGCGATTTCAACCGATTCGTCAGCAAGGTCCGGATGGAGGGGCATTTCGCGGAAGGCTCCGTGCTCCGACTGGGCGATATCATGTATTTCAGTCCCAACCTGGAAGAGAATACTTTTTTTATCAAAAATCGCGATTTACAGGCTCAGGTTGCCGGAGTTGTGGAAGGGAAAGTCAACCGGATAAAAGGCCGCAACTTGCACCTTCAACTCGGACAGGATACTTACATGCGCGGCAATTTCAGCGGCGACGGCCTAAACGACGGTCAGGACCAGATTGTGCTCGACTTCGACTTCGAGCCCCTGCAGACCAATATGCGAACCATTTCGGAAATCATTCCGGGGTTCTCGGCGCCGCCCCAATTCGGCAAACTGGGCAACATACGCTTCACCGGGAAGTATCAACTGATTTTCGGTTACAACCATGTGCTCTACGGCGACTTCAACTCCGATCTCGGTTACGGCAACATGGACATGTCGCTCGACCTGACAAAGGGTTTGAGCAAAGCGACTTACGCCGGTGTGCTGAATATGAAATCGTTCAACCTGGCTTCCTGGACGGGCGATAAAAATTTCGGCAAATCCACTTTTCACGTCCGGATCACAAACGGCTCCGGGCTGACCCTTCCGACCGTCAATACCACGCTCTCCGGCGTGATCGATACCTTTTATTACAAAGGTTACAATTACCGGAATATCGGAATGAACGGCACCTTTGAACAGTTTGTCTTCAACGGTAAACTCGGTATTCAGGACCCCAACATCGATTTTTCCTTCGACGGTTCGGTCAATTTCAGGGACTCCATTCCCGTCTACATGTTCAGCGCCAACCTCAACCTGCTCGACATGAAGGCCCTGAATTTGACCAATAAAGACTGGGTCTTATCGGGCCAGGTGGAGCGTATCCGAATGCGCGCCAAAACCCTGGATGATCTGGCAGGCCAGGTCACATTCCGAAAAATGCGGCTGGTGGAAAACCAGGAAACCGTATATCGACTTGATTCTCTGCATCTTGCCTCTTTGTTTCGCCCCAATGGAGACCGCTACATGCTGCTCCGCTCCGACGCAGCCGATGCCTACATCGAAGGGCGTTTCAACTTCGCTTCCGCACCGTATAATTTTCTGGTATTGCTCAGCAGGCACTACCCTCAGTTGTCCCGCCAGATCGGGCTGCCGCCTGGCGACTCCTCCCTTGTCCTGAACGACAGTTACGAAATCAACGTCCGGATCAAAAATACCCGAAACCTGACCCGGCTCTTCGCTCCCGGACTCGATACACTGCAAAACATCTTTGCCGACGGAGAAGTCAGGGCTGCCAGGGGGCAGGTTAAATTGAGCGTCAAAGCCCCCTGGATACGCTATCAGGGCACGCAGGTCAATAATCTGATGTTCAACTGGGACAGCCGCGACAGTGAGGCAAACTATGCACTGCTGGCGCCCGGAACGATCCTACCCAACAAGCAAAAACTCGACACCATCAGCCTGAAAGGCACGGTGCGGCCCAATTCGCTGCAATTCAACCTCGTGTCGCGCAATGCAACCGAGTTGCTGAACAACGTGAGCCTGAACGGCACTTTATCCACTACCGAAGATTCGCTGTGGCAAATTCAGTTCGATCCTTCGAACCTGACGCTTTTCAACGACGTCTGGGCCATGGAAGAAAACAACTTCATCCGCTTCGGCCCCGACCGGATTATCACCCGAAATTTCCAGTTGTTCAACAACCTGGATCAGCGTGTATTGCTCGACAGTGAAAACGAAGGCCGCGGCCTGCTGTTCAGTCTTACCAACTTCGACTTATCGGAAGTCAACCGCTTTTTTGCACCCGACGGTCTCGCATATCGCGCCAAACTCTTTGATTTCGAGGTGCATGTGAAAGACGTCTTCAATTTGCAGGGCTTCGAACTATTCGTCACGAGCGACACTTTATTCCTCAACGACGCCCCCTTTGGCGAGATTACCGGCAACTTTGAAATGGCCGATCTCAACTCGCCTTTGCTGGGAAAAATATTTTTACAAGGGAAAAAACACCAGCTCCGCATTGCCGGCGGCTGGCTGCCTGAAACAGGCGCAGCCACACAGGTCGAGGAACTCGATTTGTTAAAACCGGGTGAAATGCAGTTGAGGGTGTCGGCCCTGCGCTTCCCGGCCAACATTCTTGAACGCTTTATTCCCAGTATTTCCAAAACAGCCGGCTCGTTCAGTGCAGAGGTCGCGCTGGGCGGCCCCCCTTCGAGATTAGGGATGAAAGGCTATGCCGATATTCATGAGGCCCAGTTTCAGATCGATTATTTGAAATCCCTCTATCACATTCACCAACAGCGCGTTACGCTGAGCAGTTCGAAGATTTGGGCCGATACGGTCACTATTTGGGACGCCAGCGACAAAAACAAGGCTTACGTGGTGGGCGGCCTGCGGCACAATTATTTCCGCGACTGGAAACTTGACTGCAAAATTGAAACGGAAGGCAACAATTTCATGGTGCTGAATACCTACCGCGAAGACAACGACCTGTACTACGGGCAGGGCATTGGCAATTTCAAAGCAAAATTCAGCGGCTCCTTTGCCAAAACCAATATCGAGATCGACGCCATCACGGGCCCACAAACCCGCCTGTACATCCCTTTGAGTTCCACTGCGGATGCAGAAGAAATCACGTTTATCAAGTTTAAAGACAAAAACACCTCTGATTCGACGGCCGAGGCCGACGACGGTACGTTCAGGATAAAAGACCTGAAAGGACTTAATTTTGAAATGAACATCACCGTCACCGACGATGCCGAGGTGCAACTCATCTTCGACGAACAGGCTGGCGACATCATCAAAGGCAGAGGCGAAGGCGACATCACCCTTACGTTCAATCGGGAAGGGGAATTCAAAATGTATGGCGGTTATACGATCCGGCAAGGCGACTACCTGTTTACCCTGCTCAACCTGGTCAACAAACCTTTCACCGTGGCCAACGGAGGCACCGTGCACTGGTCGGGCGACCCCTATCAAGCACAAATCAACCTGGATGCAACGTACGACGAGAATACCTCTGTCTACAATTTTATCAGCTCAGAACTGGCCCTGATCTCCGATCAAAACCTCCTGCGCGACGCAACCAAGGCTACCCGTGTGCTGGTCACCATGCACCTGAAAGGCAGCCTGCTGCAACCAAATATCACCTTCGATCTCGATTTTCCGAACGTAACAGGCCAGACCAAAACGCTGGTCGACAACAAGTTGCGACAAATGCAACAGGATCAGAACGAGCTGAACCGGCAGGTATTCGGCCTGGTGGTGGTCGGTTCGTTCCTGCCCTCCAATGCGGGCAATACCCAAACGCTCATTCAGACCTCGGCATTCAATACGCTTACCCAGGTGCTGAGCAATCAGTTTTCCAGCTACCTCACAGGCCTGGCCGCTGAATGGTTTGGCGGCGCCGTGTCGAGCATCGACCTCGACGTTGCTTACAACGAGTACCAAAACTCGCTCAACGACCCCAATCTGGGCCAGATCGGCCGCGAATTGCAAGTGCGACTGACCAGCGGTTTTGCCAACGACAGAATCACGGTGCAATTCGGCTCACAGTTCGGGCTCAGCCGACCGGGTACGACCGTGCAAAACGGCTTCCTTGGAGAGGATGTCACGGTGGAAATTCAACTGACGGAAAACCGCCAGTGGCGCGCTAAAATATACCAGCGAACGGAGCCCGACATTGCCATCGGGCAGCTCCGTTCGCGGTATGGTTTCGGTTTGAGTTTCCGAAAAGACTACGATTCCTTCGACGATATGATGAGCGGAATCGGAAAGTGGTTCAAAAAGAACCGCTGAACTCAGAAACCGGCCTTGATATACGACCAGCCTTTTTCCTGTTTCATCACAATTTCGACCAGGCCGGCGGGTACCGTCCGGCACTCCGTCATCAGGCTTTCCCGGCTGATTTTTCGTTCGCGCATGGTGTTTTCGCAAGCGACGAAATCCACTCCTTTGGCTTTTAATTCGCGGATCTTCTCACCCTGTTTGGTCACGTCTTTTTGCAAAAAAGTGATGCCGTTGTTGTGGCATACGACCTCGATGCGGGCATTGGGTGCGGCGTTGAGGAAATTGGTAATTTGTTTGATCAATGCCTTGTGCACCAGGGTATCGTTGCTGGTGAGCTGAAAGACGACCTTGTGTTTTTTAGTGCTCATAACCGCGGGCGCGTTGCTTTGAGCAAATGCGGCGGAGGCGACGAAGAGCAGGAGGGCAAGGGAAAGAGTGTTTTTCATAAAAACTGAAGTTGATTTTAGCGTGAAATCACCAGATTCAAGGTTTCCACAAACTGATTGGCAATCAAAGTTACCGGGTAAATACCGTTGGGGAAATTGTCGAGCCGGAATTCAACGTGATGCTCCCCGGCAGCCAGCGTACCCATGTCTTCCATCACAATCGTTTGTGACGCTGGCGTTTGAAGCAAAACACTCGTCAGGGCAGGGCGATCCAGCGTAAAACTCAGCCGGACGGTGTTTTGAGCCGGATTTGGCGTGAGCCGTACCTTCAAACAAGGCGAAACCAGGGGCGGAGCGGAAATGCCGACCTGGGTTTGTTCGGGTTTGTACCAGACTTTGTACAAAGCGGCATGCGCCCGGCTTTGGGTCTCGGGGCTGCTGAAAAATACATTTGGCAAATCGCTTTCGATACCGCCGATGAGGTATCCTACCAACGTACTGTCGCCGACAAATTGATCGACGCTGAGAATATCGGCGCCGGCAACAAGCGGCAAATTACTCAAGGGTATAAACTCGGCGCCCGCGCCCAGAAAACCCGGCATGTCACCGATTTTCTCTTCCAGCACGCTCCCATCGGGAAACCGGGTCACCCGGCCGATGGTGCGCACGAAAGGCACGTTGTCGTCCTGAATCAACTGTCCCTGGCTATTGAAAAAGAACTGAGCGATACCGCCTAAAAAAACTGTGTGCATACGATTGGCCGGCGCGTCGTACAAAGCGATTTTAGCGCAGTGGTACTGGTTGAGCCGATGCTGGAAAGTATTGTTTACGGCATAGCCGCTGCTGTCAAAATCGACGGAATTCAGATAGGGCAATTCGCTGACGGGGGTAAACACCCCGGAAAACATGGTAAACCCCAGATGCCCGTCGGTGGGAAACACCTGCGGGGCAAGGTTGTAATCGCGGCGTTGCAAATTGGCCTCGTCGGTCCATGCAGGCAAAAAAGCGACGGAAGGGGCGTCGTCGTTCAATGCAACGGTAAACCGACGGATGGCATTTGTATACGTTTGTTCAAATGTCGGGTGGTTCATCGGGTTGTACCGCCCCTCAAACCGGTGCCCGCCAGCTAAATAAAACACTTCGCCTTGCCGAACCAACTGCCCGCCCGTGACGGCAAATTGCGGGTCGCTGACCGAGCGGAACCAGGGGGAAATGTCGGTATTGTTGTCGATAGCCCACAACAGACTGTCGAGGCGAACAACCGTCAGCAAGGGATGCGTGGTGTGGTCGCCCAGCGTCGCACTATAGCCATATCCGCCGGTGAGATACAACCACGGGCCGTACTGACAAAATTGGATATTGGTGGATTGCAGCTGCTCCTGCTGCGCGGTGCTCAGCCCCGTGAGCGGGAGTATGCTGAACGCCCCTGTTGATGGGGTCAGCAAAATCAGGTTGGTGTTATTGCCGTCGGGCAGAAAAGAAGCGAAGGGCTGACGCCGGTGCAAGCCATCGGTTCGGCCGCCCAGAATGATGATTTTATTGTCGAAATGCGCGACGGCTGCCGACTGAAAACCAGGCAAGTTGGAAACGTCTATCTTTTCGAGGGCGATGCTGAAATCGGTATTTTGTGCAAAAAATGCACTCGGAGGCCACAACATCATCGCAGTGGCCAGAAGGCTGGTTAATAAAAAACGCGGGTTCATCATGGATAAGAATTTGGTTAAGAATCGCCCCGCAGTTCCCTTTCACTACGTTTTCAAACGGCCTGCCAAATGAAGAATCAACACCCGGATCAGCAAAACCCAGGGTGTCCCGTGCATCACGAGATCGAACCAATCCATCGGTTGCATACCGATGGCGCCGCCAGCCACCCAGCGTATCTTGCCCAAAACATGCGGTTCGGGCGCGAAGGGCGCCATGCCGAGGGTCAGGCAGGCCAGCAGGACAAATTTCCAGTCGTTCCAGGGTTTCATTTTCGGCGGAAGGGTTTGAGCATTTGAGCAAAAAAGCCGTGGGGATATTCATCCACTTCGTCAAAACCGAGTTTGATGTCGCGGCCGTTGCCGGGCATCCAATCGGTACGAAACAGGTAATCCCACAACGAAAGAGAGATGCCGTAATTGACGCCGTAACTTCCCTTTGGAATGTCTTTTGCGTGGTGCCAGATGTGCATCTGCGGGTTATTAAATATGTATTTCAAGGGCCCCAGGGGCAGGTAAATATTGGCGTGGTTGAGGTGGCCGATGAGTATGGTGAACAGGTGCACCAGAATAAAATCCTGGATGCCAAAACCGATCATGGCCAGCGGCAAATATTCGATGCTCCGGTACACCACGGTTTCCATAAAGTGGTACCTCAGGTGTGCGGCATACCCCATTTCCCGGACAGAATGATGCACTTTATGCACCTCCCACAACCATGGAACGCGGTGCAGCAAGCGATGTACATTCCACTGAATAAAATCGCGTACCAGAAACAAAATCAACAATTGAACCCAGTAGGGCAGGCTGGCGACATTGATCGCAACCAGATTGCGAATACCGAAGGCGCTACCCAAAAACTGGTTGAACGCTTTGACCACAACGTCCGACAAAGCAGCATAGCCGATCAGACCGAACAGGAAAAAGTTGAAAAACATGTAGAAGGTATCGAGCCAGAAATCTTCCCGGATCGCCTTCTGGTTTTTTCGCCAGGGGAACAACAATTCCAGTATATAAACCAGGGCTGAAAGCGCGATCAGCCAATAAAAATAGTTGCCCCAGTGCGGATTGAGCACCGTTTGCCACAGGTATCCGGCATAGCCGGTAAAACTGGTTTTGAATGTTTGCCAATACGTTTCCATAATACGCTGCAAAGTTCGCCCGGAATGAAAATCGCGCCTGTGACATTAATCACGAGGCGCGATTTTTCCGATCAGCGGAATTCGTAATTGACTCCCGAAACCTGCGTCAGCAAAGTCTGCGGCGCATCGAGTACCACGGCCGCCCCCGGTGGTGTAGGCGTTACCGGCGAGTTGGCTGCCAGGTATTCTTTCAACACGGGATGAAGCGTGTAAGGCATGTTTTTGCCGTCGCGAACATTCGGAATCCGGCAAAGCATCGTCTCCGGATCGCCGTCGCGCTCACAGGCGGCCAGGGTGTAAATACGAGCCGGATCGAGCGGCTGGCCGGCTACGGTGACGCTTTTTACCCGTTTGCCTTGCTCGGCAAAGGCGTAGAACTTCACTTCCATGCCGCGGAATTTCACGACCCATCCCCCGAAACGTTTGGAGGCATCTTTGGCAAAGACGTTGTTCAGTTCTTTTTCCAGCCAGTTGAGGATTTGTTCGCCGCTGGCTTTGGCGGTGCGTACCGTGGCGTCGACGGGCAGCATGTCGTAAATGTAGCCCTCGGTGATCGGAATCAGGCCGTCTTTGTTTTTTGTACTGCGCGGCGGACAAAAACGGAATCCGTTGGACAGCACGATATCTACCTTGATCTTCCACGCCAGCGCGTCGAGTATCAGGGTATCGATGGTATTTTCGACTACGAAATAGCGGTAGAGCGGCACTGTGCTGTACCCGACCACCTTTTCAATATCCTGTACGAAGGGCGCTTCCAGTTCGTCGACAAGTTTGCTGACCGCCTTTTTCGGTTTATACTTACGGGCATCCACTTCCATCAATTCGTAGGAGTTCGAGGTTATTTTCCCGTTTTCCACCGTCAGATTGAGCCTGCCGACAAAAGAGCCGAAGGCCCCCGGCTCCACCACTTTGGCGTACTTGCAGGCAATGGGTGTGCGCACGCGCTCATGCGTATCGCCGCCGAAAATATAGTCGACGCCCTCGCATTCCGGCATATTGGCCAGCGCGATTTGCTGTGACAGGCCCAGGTGAGAGAGTAAAATGACAAAATCGCATTGCTCCTGCTCCCGCAGTACTTTGATGTAGTAGGCCAGGTTTTCCTCCGGTTTGGTGTAAATAATTCCCTTCGAATAATTGGGCGACTGGCGCAGGGGCACCAAGGGGTCGGTGTATCCTAAAAAGCCGACTTTAACGCCCAGTCGCGACCAGGTGAAGTACGGCGGAAAGATCAGCTCACCCTTTTTGCCGTCACCGGCATCGTGAAACATATTGGCGCACACTTTGGGGGCTTCCAGACCACCTAACAGCGATTGCATGGCTTTTTTGTAATAAACCACTTCCCAGTTGCCCGGCAAATAAAGGTCGTAGCCCAGGCTGTCGAGGATCGGAGAAATGGCTTTGCCGGTGGTTTTTACCGACAATTCACTCCCTTGAAACATATCGCCCGTATCCACAATAAAGGTGTTTGGGTTCTTTTTGCGCACCTGATCGAACAGAGTGGCCAGCTGGGCGTAACCTGCTGTTTGCCGGAATACCATGCCGCCGTTTTCCCAAAACATCTCGTCGTGTGGGTGAATCTGGCAATGGACATCGGTGGTTTGAAGAATAGTCAGCGTACCGCTGGCGGGCGGCGTTTCCATTTCCTGCGGAGGCGCCTGCGCGGACTCCGCAATGGTGGAAGCAACGGCAGTACCGGCCAGAGGCGTCAGTCCTGCGCCCAGTCCGGTAAGCAGCGACTGGCGGAGAAATTTACGACGTGAGGAGGGCATTATTTTTTCTGGTTTTGTTTTTGAAATGCGATGATAGGCTGAAATGGCCCGAATTTGTGTTGAATCTCGGGGAATGTGTCTTTATAAGGCCCGAAAGGATGATCGTATGGCTTCTTGCCGATTTCCGGCCAGTCTGTCGAGAGGAAAGGGTGGGGCGGGCGTGGTTGCGCATTGATAAATGCTGCGACATCCCAGGCTTCTTCGTCGCTCAGCTGCGGGTTTTCGTGGCTTGCGCCAAATGGCATATTAGCTTTCACGTATCCGGCCAGCCTGGAAAGGCGGAAGAGGCCCGCTCCCTGGTTGTAGCTGTTATCGCCCCACAATGGAGGGTAATCGCGCGGGCTATCGGGCATGGGCAGCCCCTGACCGTTGGCGCCGTGGCAGGAGGCGCATTGGGTTTGATAAACGAATTTCCCGCGGTCGGGGTCGGCAGCACGGTTGAGAAATGGCACTTCCACAAGGCCGGCGCCTTTGGGTTTTTCCCCTTTTGGTACGCCAGTGCCCAGCCACTCCATGTAGGCAATAATGGCGCGCATTTCGCGCCCGGAGGTGTCGATGGCCTGACCGTTGAGGCTGCGTTGAAAACAATCGTTGATGCGTTTCGGGATGGTTTCCATCGATCCGGAGCGTGCGCGCATCTGCGGGTAAGTGCTGTTGACGGCAAAATAATTGTTGCCAAAAGGTTTGGCGCCCGCGTCGAGGTGGCAACTTTGACAATTCAGGTTGTTGATCGAACCCGGTTTTACCATGCCGTTCGGGCCGTAATAATCCTGGGTATGCGCGATCAGGTCGCGGCCGTAGGCGATCAAGTCGCTGTGCGGGTCCGTTTGCAAAAGGTATGGGTCGGGCACTTTCCACAACGCGGTCGGGTCGTATACGGGCATATACCGGGCACGTGTTTCCGCTGCCAGTCGGGCGCTTTTCTCACGCGACGACCACCAAAGCACCGTGCCCATTACCACGAGCAATATCGCCAGCATTCGAATCACCACCCGCAAACGATTGAGAAACAACAATTGCCGGGAGACGGAAAACCGCTCCTGCGGGTGCTGCGCGATCTTCTGCTGCAGATAGGCCACACTTCCCGAAACCACCAGAACACCGACCACCATTGCCCCGACAACCAACCAAAAAACAGGATAATACAATGAGTTGACTCCCATAAAACAAAAGGCTAAATCAGAAAATCATTTTTTTCTGATACAAAGTTTGGCCAATGGCTGCTAATGCAACGTGACATTTCTCACGCAAAGAAAAAGCGCCTGTCGCATTAACAGGCGCTTCACAGAAAATGTCGCTATTGGTCGCATGTCAGGCAAGTCCTTTGAGGATCGCAGACCAGTACATGCGAGGCAAAACTTGTTTTTTCAATTGGTACATCGTCCAGCGTTCCTTCGACTGATCGAAGGGAAAAGTTTCCATCGGCGTGTTGTTGTAGTCGAATTCGGCGAGCACCAGTTTGCCGTATCCCGTCACCAGCGGGCACGAAGTATAACCCAGGTATTGGGCGCTGGGTTGCTGACCGTTCATCACGCGCCGATAATGACAATTTGGTAGTGATTTTTCATACTTGTGCGTCAGCTTAGTTTTGATCACAAAGGTCTTCCCGGGGATCAAACCGAACTTTGCACTTTTCACCGGGCTAATGGTGTTTTTCGGGGATAATAAAATTAAATTACGGAACCACCACGCAAAAACAAAAATGATTTTACACATACCCCGAAACCCACACTTCCGTCTTGCCAATAGCCTTTTGCACAAAGTGCACCATACAATGAAAGAGGCCATCCTGTACGCCAGGACGGCCTCTCATCAAAAAACAACTCCAGATGAATTCTTAGTTCAGATCGCGTTTGGCCAGGTAAAAGTCGACCATTTCGTAATTGCTTTTCAGGCGCGTATCCAGTTCGTCGAGTGTTTTGGGCGGCGGCACGATGGCTTTTTCGCCCGGTTTCCAGTTCAGCGGAAGCGCGCACTTGTGCTCGTCGGCGGTTTGCAGCGCTACCAACACACGTTTGATTTCTTCCATGTTGCGGCCCACGTTGAGCGGGTAGTACATGATCAGTCGAATCTTGAAGTTCGGATCAATGAAAAACACGGCGCGAACGGCAGCGGTTTCGCTTTCGCCGGGCTGCAACATGCCATACGATTTGGCGACCGACATATCGAGGTCGGCGATGATCGGGAACTCGAACAGCACGCCGGTTTTTTCCCGCACGTTCTGTACCCATGCGATGTGTGCGTGGATACTGTCGATACTGAGTCCGATCAGTTTGGTTTTATGTGCAGCGAAGAAGTCTTTTTCCAGGGCAAAGCCCGACATCTCTGTTGTACATACCGGGGTAAAATCTGCCGGATGGGAAAAGAGGATGGTCCAGGAGCCTTTCGCGTAGTCTGAAAAACGGAGTTTGCCCGTCGTCGTCATAGATTCGAAGTCGGGAGCCAGGTCGCCGATACGGGGCATTGTTTGAACAGCAGTTCCCAT
>JADZFP010000596.1 GCA_020849825.1 Saprospiraceae bacterium | reverse complement strand
GCGCGGGTATCCATTTGCAAATGCTGAATAAAATCGATGAGGCTCAGCTTGCCTGTCCTTTATTCAAAGAAGAACTAATCGAAGACAAGGTCCTCATTTTGAACGATATCCTGGATTCGAAAACGAGTTACCGGATGGCGGAAGACAAAATCAGGGAAGAACTGGATCAGATGCTTTCCGACCCGCCACGATGCCTCGAAGAACGCGACCTGCTCGCGTTGCAGGAGCGCCGGAAACTGTTCGACCAACCCGCTGCCAACGGTATTCGTGTCAATCTGCGTGCGGGCGAATGAGCCTCATGCCTTACCTTTGCCGCGCCCTTGCCCCACCTCGATATTAAACACAACTTCCCATCATGGACAAGATGATTGCCCGCTTCCCGGACCAACTGGAGGAAGCACTCGCTCAATCCCAAACCGTTTCACTGCACAAACACTCCGCTCCGATCCGCAGCGTACTGATTTCGGGTCTTGGCGGCAGCGGTATCGGCGGCAATTTTGTACAGGAACTGGTTCGCGCCGAATGCAAGGCGCCGATTACCGTCAGCAAAGGATACCATGCCCCGCGCTGGGTCAATAAAAACACCCTGGCAATTTGCTCTTCCTACAGCGGCAATACCGAAGAAACCCTCAGCACTTTTGAACAGTTGCTGGGTACCGGCGCCAAAATCGTCGTGGTTTCGTCCGGCGGCAAATTGATCGAACTGGCGAAAAAACACGGTCTCGACTACGTCCAGTTGCCCGGTGGCTGGAGCAGCCCGCGCGCTTGTCTGGGTTACTCGGTCGTGGCGCAACTGGCCGTACTGCGCAGCGCCCGACTGATTTCCGGCAAGGTATTCAAACACCTCGAAGCCGCCCGCAAACTGCTGGTGCGCGACCAGGCCGACATCCGCAAACGCGCACAGAAACTCGCCGGCTTTCTCGCCGGCAAAACCCCGGTTTTGTACAGCGCCGACCATATCGAGGCCGTTGCCGTGCGCTGGCGTCAGCAGATCAACGAAAATGCCAAACAACTTTGCTGGCACCACGTGATCCCGGAAATGAACCACAACGAGCTCGTCGGCTGGCGCGACCAGCGCCCCGATCTGGCGGTGATCTGGCTGCGCAACCGCGACGATTACCAGCGCACTTCCGTCCGCATCGACATCAACAAAGACATTGTGGAGCATTACGCCGGCGCTTCGATCGAACTGTTCTCTAAGGGCAAATCACTGGCGGAGAAAATGTTCTACTTCGTGCATTTGGGCGACTGGCTTTCCGTGTACCTCGCCGAAGCCCGTCAGGTCGACCCGGTTGAAATCCGTGTGATCGACTTCCTCAAAAACGAACTTTCCAAACTCTGATCTGCCATGAAAACACTCTCCTTCGACCTGTCGCCGGCCGAACGGTTCATCGCTGCGCATGAGTTGGCAGCGATCGAACCGCAGGTCAGCGCCGCGGCAAAACTGCTCGAAAGCCGCAAGGGGCCTGGCAACGACTTCCTCGGCTGGCTCGATCTTCCGGTCAAATACGACCGCAACGAGTTTCGCCGCATCAAAGCGGCGGCGAAACGTATTCAGAAACAATCCGAAGTGCTGGTTGTGATCGGGATTGGCGGCTCGTACCTGGGCGCCAAGGCAGCTATCGAATTTTGCCAGCACGGTTTTTACAACAACCTGCCCAAAAAGAAGCGCAAAACCCCGGAGATTTACTTTGCCGGCACCAACATCTCGGGCACTTACCTGACGCAATTGCTGGATGTGATCGGCGACCGTGATTTTTCGGTCAACGTGATTTCCAAATCGGGTACCACGACCGAACCGGCCATTGCTTTTCGCATTTTTAAACAAAAACTGGAAGAAAAATACGGTAAAGCCGGCGCCCGCGAACGGATTTATGCGACCACCGACCCGGCCAGGGGCGCTTTGAAAAACCTGTCGAATCAGGAAGCTTACGAAACCTTCAACGTTCCCGACGACGTGGGCGGCCGTTTCTCCGTGCTCACCGCCGTGGGCCTCCTGCCCATCGCTGCGGCCGGTATCGATATCGACGCGCTGATGCGCGGCGCAGCCGATGCCCGTGCAGCGTACAAAAGCGCTGCATTTGACCAAAATGACGTGCTGCGCTACGCGGCAGTGCGCAACATCCTGCTCCGCAAAGGCAAAACCATCGAATTGCTGGTGAATTACGAGCCGCGCTGCCACTACATTGCCGAGTGGTGGAAGCAACTTTTTGGCGAAAGCGAAGGCAAAGACGGCAAGGGTATTTTTCCTGCCGCCGCCGATTTTACCTGCGACCTGCATTCGCTCGGCCAGTATGTGCAGGATGGCCGCCGCCATCTTTTCGAAACGGTACTGGAAATCGGTGCGCCCGAACACGACATTACGCTCGAAAAGGCAGCCGAGGACCTCGACGGACTGAATTACCTGGCCGGCAAAACCCTCGATTTTGTCAATTCAAAGGCAATTGAAGGGACGCGCCAGGCACACACCGACGGTGGCGTGCCCAATTTCCGCATTCTGCTGCCCGAAGCGACGCCTTACCACCTCGGCTGGCTCTTTTATTTTTTTGAAAAAACCTGCGCTGTGAGCGGATATGTGCTGGGCGTTAATCCGTTCGATCAACCCGGCGTAGAAGCCTACAAAAAGAACATGTTTGCGCTTTTAGGTAAAAAGTGACCCGCCAAAAATCCGGTTTGCTGCATCTTTCTGAAAAAATCAATTCAATATGATGTCATTCAAACTGCGCAAACTCAGCACCCGCTCGGCATTTTTCCTGCTGATCGGGTGCTTCTTTTTGGTTTATGTACTGAGGGTCGTGTACGTGCTCAACCGCCCGGAGGCAGATGACCGTTCTTTAACCATAACGGGTCCGTCCAACGTGGCCGAATGGGTCGGCGAACAAGCCGGTCTGCG
>JADZFP010000595.1 GCA_020849825.1 Saprospiraceae bacterium | reverse complement strand
GCCATTCTTGATCTTCAGGGGCTGTTTATCAAAGTCGGACAGCTGCTGTCCATCATGTCCAATTTTTTGCCCGAAAAATTCCAGCAACCCCTCGAAGCCTTGCAGGATCGCCTGCCACCGCAGCCCATTGAAAAGGTCCGGTTGCGCATCAGGGAGGAATTCGGACGCGAGCCGGAAGAGTTGTTCACCGAATTCGAACCGGTGGCCATCGCTTCGGCCTCTATCGGACAGGCACATCTGGCCCGCTTGCCCGACGGCACCCAGGTCGTGGTAAAAGTGCAACACTACGGTATCGAATCGGTGGTAACCGTCGACCTCGACATCATCCAGCGACTCACCCGGATCATCGCCTGGTTTATGGAAATCAAGGGGATGGACTACCTCTATTCCCAGATACGAAAAATGATCGAGGAAGAATGCGACTTTACCAACGAAGCCAGGGCTATGGAACGCATTCGGATCAATCTGGCCGCAGAACAGGGAATCACCGTGCCGGTAGTACATCCGGAGTACTCAACCGGCAAAGTGCTGACCACCACTTTTTGCCAGGGAGTAAAAATATCCGATACGGCGACGATCGACGAATGGGGGCTCGACCGCCGCGAACTGGCAGCCAAACTGTTGCGCGTATGGTGCAAAATGATCCTGCAGGATGGCTACTATCACGCCGACCCGCATCCGGGCAATATTCTGGTGGACCAAAACGGCGCCCTGACCCTGCTCGATTTTGGCGCCACTGCCGTGCTGCCGCTCAATATGCGGGAGGGAATCGGACAATTGATCGAAGCCGCCGTGAAAAACGACAACGATGCCATGCTTGATGCCTGTCGGAAAATCGGTTTGCTCGCCGAAGGCCCCGAAGCGGAGCGTATGGCCAAAAAGATGATCAACGCCCTGCGCAACTTTTTACAAAACGAGATTCAGTTCGAAGGGCTCAATTTTCGCGACATTCAGGTCAATCCCTTCAACAACAGCCTGGCCGACCTCATCAGCGATATAGGTCTGCGCGGCATTTCAGGCACCATTCAAATCCCGAAAGAGTACGTATTGCTCAACCGGACAATCACGCTGCTGCTCGGTATTTCCAACACGCTCGACCCGCTGTTCAACCCGCTGGACGTAATCCGGCCATTTATGCAGGATTATATTCTCAAAGGCAAAGGCGGAGTTGTCGGGTACCTGCGGCATTATCTGCAAAATACCGTGACAACCACCCTCGCACTCCCCGACGAACTCCAGCGCACCCTGCGCAAAGCGCGCTCGGGCGAACTGGATTTCCGGACGCCCGATATTGAAGCCGGTGCGCGGCGCATTGCCCGGGCCGTCGGGAGTGTCGCGTTGGCCGTTCTGGCGGTGGGGCTGGCGTTTTTTAGTCTGAAAATCAGAGATATGGGTATGGAAGAAGAAAGCCGCTGGGGCTTTGGCGCAGCGGCTTTCCTGGCGTTGTGGGTGATAATCCGGCGTGGGTAAGAGCGGACTATTTCGGACTGAATTTTACCGATTGAATTACACCTTCTGCCGTTGTGCCGTTATCCTTTGTGATTCGCACGGTGAGTTGAAAAGCCTGCGTCGTGTCGGCAGGAAGCGATTTGCTGTATACGATGAGCCCCTGTTCGGGGGAAACAAAATCGTTGAAAAGGGGATCGACCTCTGTCAGCGTTTTTTGAGGTCCGAAGAAATAATAAAACAGGGGTGATAACGAAGTGCCTGCCGGATAGTTGGCGTCAAAATCCTTGTCGGCCGTAATAGAAATAGAAGCGATTTTGTGTTTGACGCCTTCTCGACCGGGTTCGGGACAGGAAAGGCCGTAAGCAGCGGGAATCAGGCTAGGCAGCGCCGCATCGGCAACAAAACTGATATTGTCGGGGATAATATTCAGGGCGGCGGTGTAACTGGTCGGAGGTTGCGAGGCAACACTGATGGGCGCTACCTGCAGGCGGGTGTAGTCGAAAAAAGGCGGGTTGTCGCCATTGCAGCAGCTGCTGTAAATCAAACCGAGACCGATAGTGAAAAACAGGACAGAAAACACTTTTTTCATAGGAACAGATCTTTATTTTTTCCGATAACGAATGACCTGATCCAAGTGTTGCGGATGGCGGGGAATTGCACTGCCGAGATTGTTTTACACGCCCGTCCTGCCCCAAAACCGATGGGATTTCACGCAAGGTTTTATCCCGAAATTATGGCATCGGTTTACACGTCGTGCGGCGATGCGGCAATAAATGACCTTGCAATCAATTCTACATACGTTAAGCCGCGATGCGGCAATAAATGACCTTGCAATCAATTCTACATACGTTAAGCCGCGATGCGGCAATAAATGACCTTGCAATCAATTCTACATACGTTAAGCCGCGATGCGGCACAGGAAAGTCGGGTATCATTTACCATGAATCCGCCGGGGTACAAGTGCCGCATCGCGGCTTAACGTTTGTAGCAAAGATCAACGCCAGGCGCTCAAAATCCCGCACATCAGCACCAGTGTAATCAGCCAGTACCCCAAATTGACAAACACCCAGGTCCATCCGCGTTTTTCAAAAATCGACATAGTGCCGAGTACGGGTAACACAATGAGCAAGGAGTTGATAATACCGTGTGCGACGCCGTGCTGGAAAGTGACGTAGCTGTGTCCGTCGGGCGCCGTTTGCTGGCCGGGCCCCGTTACGTCGGCTGCCATGCGCAAAGCAAGCAGGAAAGAAAGGCCCAGCGCCACGAGGTACAACACAGGCTTCGGGGGAGTCAAAGTATCGAGTGAAAACCCGTTGACCCGCATCCAGGCACTGCCCATGGCCTTGGGGTGGTAGTACAAAAAGCCGACGATCATCGGCATGATGGCCGCTACAGCGATGGCCAGCCAGTTGATTTGTTCCATAACAGGGTAAAGTGTTTGATTTTAAGAATGGGCGAATTTACCCTTTGCCCTCGATAGTATTGAAAAACACCCGCGGTTTAGTCTGTTGCGACATGCGTTAAGCAGCGAAACGGCAGTTGGGATCAAATGCGCCCGGTAGATTCATGGTAAATTATACCCGACTTTCCTGTGCCGCATCGCGGCTTAACGTATGTAGCGATCGCCGCGCGAATCGCCAAAAACGCGGAGCAGTGAAGAAGGGCTACCTTTGCTGCAAACTCATGTAGCATGTCCGAACCATCCACTCCGGGGCCCGAAACCCTCGCTATTCGCACCCAAACCCGCCGCACCGCCGAAAAAGAACACAGCACCCCGCTGTTTCTGACCTCCAGTTTTGTCTACGATTCGGCCGAAGACATGGCTGCCGCATTCACCGACGACAGCCTCGACGTCAATATTTACAGCAGGTTCTCCAATCCCACGGTCGACGAGTTTGTCGACAAGGTGTGCGCGCTCGAAGGCGCCGAGGCCGGCGTGGCTACGGGAACGGGCATGGCGGCCGTGTTTTCCACCTTTATGACCTTTCTCAACCAGGGTGATCATATCCTGTCGGCATCGGCAGTATTCGGCTCCACGCATACCATTTTGACCAAATACCTGCCGAAATGGGGCATAGCATCGACTTATTTCGATATGACCCGGCCGGAAACACTGGAAGCGCTGATCCGGCCCAATACCAAAATGCTGTACCTGGAAACACCCTCGAATCCGGGACTGGACATCATCGATCTGGCCTGGGTCGGAGAAATTTGCCGCCGGCACGATATTCTTTACGTCGTCGACAATTGTTTTGCCACGCCGGCGGTGCAGCAACCCATCCGCTTTGGCGCCGATCTGGTGATCCATTCGGCCACCAAATTCATGGACGGCCAGGGCCGCGTGCTCGGCGGCGTTGTGGTCGGGCGGGAAGAACTGATTTACGAACTGTACCTGATGACCCGCAACACCGGCCCTTCGCTCAGCCCGTTCAACGCCTGGGTATTGAGCAAAAGCCTGGAAACTCTGCATTTGCGCATGGAAAAACACGCTGCCAACGCCCTGGCGCTGGCACAGGCGTTGGAAGGCCACCCGAAATTGTCCCGCGTCAAATACCCCTTTCTGCCCAGCCATCCGCAGCACGCCATCGCCCTCCGGCAAATGACCAACGGCGGCGGTATCGTGGCCTTCGAACTCGCCGGCGGCGTGGAAGCGGGCCGCCGTTTTCTGAATCAGCTCAACATGATTTCGCGCACCAACAACCTCGGCGACAGCCGGACAATCGCCTCCCACCCCTCGTCGACGACCCATTCGAAATTAAGTGAAAAAGAACGCCTCTCGGTGGGTATCACTCCGGGGCTTGTGCGGATATCTGTCGGACTGGAGACCTTTGGCGACATTCTGGCAGATATCGAACAGGCGCTCGAAAAGGCCTGATGTTTGCTGTAAGCCGGGGTGTTCACCTATTTTACCATCATTTTTTTAAAAAAAAGTATGAAAAACTGGATCGCAGGACTTTTCCTGCTTGTCGTACTCAGCCCCGGCTTTACACAAACTCCGCTGCACGTCTTCCGCCGGATTAAACTGGAAACGGTTACCGGCAGCAAGGAAGTAGATAAAATGTACAACCAGACGCTGAAAAACTCCCTGGATTACAAAAATGCGCAGACCGACTCCGCCCGTTTGCGCGGTGTCATCGATGCGCACCGGGAAGAGTTGCTGCTCGCCGGCAACCGGCCCCGCATGGAGGAAAACATCCGGATGCAACTGGAAAAAAGCACGGAAGAATACCGGTTTGCGCAGCAATACCTCGAAAACTACCGCAGCAACGCCTGGCTGTTGGCCAAGGCGTTCGACGAATTGCCGGCCCAGTCGAAACGGACGAAGAACGCCCGCCGGCTGTTTACCCAGGGTAAACTGGAAGAAGCCGTGCAGTCGATCCCGGTTACCGAACTCGAAAAAGAAACCGCTTCTATAACGGATGCCGCTCCTGACGACCCGAGAAGAGCCCTGCTCGCCCGCGAATGGCTGTTGCTGGCCAATCTGACCGGCGCCGCTTACGAATACAGCAGAACCAATGAAATTTCCGTAACCCATTATTTCAAGCGCGCCATCGAATGCGACCCTCAAACCGGTATTATGATGGAATATGCCGGCTTTTTTATGGATCATAATCGATACGAAGAGGCGATCGAGTGGTTTGGCCGCTGTGCCGAAAGCAGCTGGGCACAACGGGATACCGGCGTCTGGCTGATGGCGCAAACCAATCTGGGCAGCTGCTATCACCTCTACGGAGACGCCGCCCACAGCCTCGCCGCCTACCAAAAGGCGCTGGAAGTGTGCCGCCCGCTGGCAAAAAGCAACCCGGAGCGTTATCAGTATGCCCTGGCGGAATTGCTGAACAATACCGGCGCGCTTTATATGACCAACGAAGACTATGTCCGATCCGAAGCGTGTTTTGTGGAAGCCCTGGCCATCTACCGCCGCCCCTCGCAGGTACTTCCGGAAAGTTACTACTCCAACCTGGCTTCCGTCACCTACAACCTGGGGGTTTTGTATGTCGACACCAACCAGAAATTTGACAAAGCAGAGGAATTGCTGGTCGAGTCGAGCAACCGCTGGCGCGATCTGGCCGAAGAACATCCCCTGAGCTACGAAGATTATCTGGCCGATGCCTTGTTGAAACTGGGCTCGATCTATTCGGAAAAATCGGATTTCCGGCGTGCCGAAAAAAGCTTCATCGAGGCCCGTACCATCTATGGCAAACTGGCCGTGCTCGATCCAGAAGAATACGAAGACAATTGGGCGCAAACCCTGGGCTACCTGGGTGAAATGTACAACAACAAAAAGGACCTCAAAAAAAGCCAGGAATCGTACACTCTCTGCCTTGGCGTATATGAACGCCTGGCTGAACAGGATTCCACTTACCGGGGCGATCTGGCCACTGCATTGAATAACTATGGCGTGCTGCTCGAATACATGCACGACATGAAAGGCGCGGAAACGCTTTTTTACCGGACGCTGGCCATCCGGCAACAACTGGAAAAAGAAGAGCCCGGGCAGCATACCAGCGCCCTCGCCTCGGTGTACAACAACCTGGGTGTTTTGTATGCCATGCAGGGACAATTCGATAAAGCAGAACAATACTATAAAAACACGCTGGAACTGTTTCTGCAACTGGCCAAAGACCAGCCTCAGGTGTACGAAAACGACGTGGCCCGTTCCGAAAACAACCTCGGCCTGTTCTACGTCGACCAGAACAAACTGCCCGAAGCCATTGAAATGCTCGAACGCGCCCGCGATACGCGGGTACGCCAACACAAGGAGTTCCCCGAAATTTACAATCTCGACCTGGCCTACGCCCTCAACAACCTGGGCTATGCCTACCTCAAAAACGGCCAACTCGATCAGGTGCCCGAATGCCTTTCCCGCTCGCAGGAACTGCTACCCGACAACAGTTGGGTGTACCGCAACTGGGGCGCTTATTACGCCCAGAAAAAAGACTACGCCAAAGCGATGGAATACCTGCGCAAAGCCGCCGACATGGGCTTCGACGAGCCACACTGGTTCGACATGGAAAAAAGCCTCGACCCCCTGCGCAGCGACCCGGCTTTCCCGGGCATCGTTGAAAAAGTAAAGCGGAATACGAGGGGCTAGGAGTTCCGGAAAAATTACAGGAGACAATCCAGCAAAAGCGCCGCCCGATGCGTCTTTTGCTGGATTGTTTTTTTTCACCACAACCTGTTTCGCTATGAAAAATATCGTTTTTGCCTTTCTTCTGCTGTCGCAAACCCTGATTGCCCAGAACCATTGCACCACACCGGCTACGGTGGCGCCGGGAGTGGAATGCAATCTGCTCAGCACTGCCGCCGGCCTGCTGATGCCTTGTTCGGCGCCGATCGGGTTGTATAATCTGCCGATCGGAACGAATCTGTTGATCGACGATTCACTGGCATCCTGCGTGTCGTTTTGCCAGCAAGGCATTTATTCCGACATCTACTGTGCAACGGTTGTGGGCGGCGTCGACGTTCAAATGTGCGCAGGAAGCACGCAGTTTATCGGGCAGCCCGGCGATCCCGGCGCTACGTACGACTGGCAGCCCGGCTTTTATATCAACTGCAATAACTGCCCGTTTGCAGGCATCAATCCGCCGTCCGATGCCATTTACATGCAAACCACCACACAACCCGGCGGGGCCGTCACGGTTACCTTTTACAACATCGACGTGATAACGTGTACGGCTGCCGACGAAACTGCCGCGCCTGCCCCGCAACTGTTCCCGGTGCCCGCGCGGGATGAAATTGAGGTCCGCGGACTGGCATTCGATCGTTTCGAGATTTACGACCAGGCCGGTCGTGTGTTGCGCCGTGGCGTTTCCAGGGGCGAAGCAAAGATCCGTTTCGGCGTGATTCCAGGCGGTGTTTATTACCTCCGGCTGTGGTCCG
>JADZFP010000594.1 GCA_020849825.1 Saprospiraceae bacterium | reverse complement strand
CTCCTTGCCTTCTTCACGGGCCTTGGCAATATCGGCAAAGCCACGCTTGTGACCTTCCAAAAATGCGTCAGATTGGGTCCATGCCTTGAAAGCATGCTCGTTTTCCCAATGACTGACTACCAGATACTCATCACCGGCGTTGGAGGGCTTAAGTACGTGCATATTCATGAAGCCAGGCATTTGGTCGATAGCACCGGCGCGGGTTTTGAATAACTCTTCAAAACGATCCTTGTAATCTTCTTTACAGCTGATATAGTTGATGGCAACAAACATAACGGTGTTGTTTTTTGGCAAAGGTAAGCAACTTTGCATTTAATTATATTTAGTCTAAATAAAATATTTTCACAGATTTCAACCCGAATGTTCTTAGGTACAGGAAAAAAAACGCGCCTGGACGGCCATTTCGTCCAGGCGCATTGTAGCGCCGCTGTAGCGCCGACCTCCAGGTCGGCGATGCTACGGGCAGTAGCAAACCGCGATTAACAGCCAATCCCGGAATGTATTTGCTCATCCTTCGATCGTAGCATTGGCTGGTAATCGCGGGGTATTTCTTCTCTCAGACTCGCCGACCTGGAGGTCGGCGCTACAGCGGCGCTACAGGGGCGATCAAGGGCGGCGAACCAGGCTTTTCAACACCTCTTCATTCACCTTGACCGGATATTCCTTGCGCAGTTCTTCGATCCATTGTTTTTCCAGGTAGTCCTGATAGTCGGCCACCGCGTAGCCGCGGGCGTCGGAAAGCCCCTTGGCAGCAGGCGGTTCGATGCTTTCGACTTTGAAAAACGCGGTGGTTTTGGCGGTAGCGTCTGTTTTGGATTCGCTCATGGCGCCGGCCTTCCATTTGCCTTCGAGGTCTTTGTTTTTACCTTTTTCAAATTTCTTTTCCGTCACCGTCACGACTTCCGGCTGTCCTTTTTTGTTGAATTTTTTCAACACGTCGGCCGAAGGCTTTTTTGCAGCCAGATCGCGAACCTTTTGGGCAAGTACGGGGTCGTCGGTTTTGAGGGTATAAAAAGTGACGGTAGCGCGTTCATCCCATTTGTATTTGCCGGCGAGTTGCGCCTGGAAATACTGTTCGAGGCCCGTGGTGTCGGTATTGGCGCGGTCCCAGACGTACTGTTTGGTCGCATCGAAAAGCAGGATACCTTCTTCGTATTCGCGCATAAGCGATTTGAAATCAGGGTATTTGTTTTCGAGCTGCGACTCTTCAAATTGCATGGTGGTTTCGTCTTTCCAACTCTTGTAGAGTTTGTTGATCGTTTCTTCCACCGGGTAGCCTTTGCCGCGCATACGGTCGCGGCTGGCGCGCAGGCAGTAGTCTTCAAAGTCGGAAAGGGTGTATTTTTTATCGCCGAATTCCATCAGCACGATGTAAGCCTTGTTGGGGCTGGGTTTCCAGCGGAAGGTGTGGAAATGCGTGTCGTGTTGTTGGGCCGTCCAGCGTTGCAGCACTTCGGGGTATTCCTTGAAATTACTTTCGCGCTGGATACGGCTGATCATGCTTTGTTTGGCGATTTCGCTGCGACTGTCGCGTTTGACCCGTTCGGTGAGGCTTCGTTTGGATTGTTCGAAGGTACCCACGCCGCGATGGCTGACGCGTTTGATGATATGGTAGCCGATGGTGGTTTCGACGGGCTGTGTGTAGTCACCGTCTTTGGCAAGGGCAAATGCGGCATCCTCAAAACCTTTTTGGTAGCGGTTGATGCCGAAAAAGCCGATGTAGCCTCCTTTGGCGGCGGTATTTTTATCTTCTGAATAGCGGGCGCAGACTTCGTCCCATTTGGCGCCGGTTTGCAGCAAGGCATAAATACTGTCGGCTTTCATACGGGCCTGCGCCTGTTTTTCGGGGGTATCGCCTTTGCGGATCAGGATTTGGGCCACTTCCATTTCACCGCGCGCGGGCCGGAAGCCATTGACACGGATGACGTGGTAGCCGCCGTTGGAACGTACCGGGCCTACGATATCGCCGGGTTTGGCGCTGTACACGGCTTTTTCCATGGCATAATACCCGTCGGGCAGCATGGCATTGACGTAGCTGAGGTTGCCCCGGTTTTCTTTCACCGTTTTGTCCATAGAGCTGTCGATCGCCAGTTGCTCGAAGTTTTTGCCGCTGCGAGCCAGGCGCAACAGGTTGTTGGCGCGGTTGTAGGCGGCAAGGGTGTCTTTGGCGGAAGCGTTGCGGTCGCAGGCGATAAAGATGTGACTGATATCGACGTCCTGCTGCATGCGGTCGTAGGCCTCGCGCACGAGTTTGTCGGTCACTTCTTTGTCGATCAGATACGAATTGGCCAGTTGCCGGCGGTAGCCGTCGAGTTCGGTTTTGGTGGCCATCACCGTATCGAGCTGCATATCGCGTGCTTTCTGGACCTTGAGTTTGAATTTGATGTAGAGGTCGAGGTATTCGCGGAGCGAGGCTTCGGAAAAGTCGGCTTTGTCCTGGTTGGTTTTGGCGTAGATATATTTGAATTCATCGACGCGAACAGGATTGCCTTTGACCGTAAATAGCACCGGATTGGTATCCTGGGCCTTGGCGGAGCCTGCCAGTATCAGGAACAGGCCGCACAGGGCGATCAGTTGTTTGAACATCATGTTAGAAGGAAGTTGTGGCGTGATTTTTATAAAAATGGGTAAAAAAGGTGGGCAAAATTAGAAAAGGGGGCGGGAAACGCGGGGCTGAACGACGTTTTTGTAAAATGTTAACAGGGGCGAACGGCTTTTACATACAAGCTCAGTCGTTGCTCGCCGCGCCAGGTGTCTTCGTGCAGGGTATAGGCCACGTCGAAAGGCCGGTCTTGTACTGCCCGAAAAGCATCGCCCATTCCGAAACCGATACCTCGGGCCACCAACTCATGCCCCTGCTGCCGGAGGCTCAACCGAACGTGATTGTTGTCGAGAAAACGGCTGCTGCCGGCATCGACAACGTTTCGGGTCATAAAAACAGGGCTCATGTTATGCGGTCCGAAAGGCGCAAACTGGCGAAGGGTGCGCCAGAATTTCGGGGTGATGTCGGCAAAATTCAGTTCCGCGCTCAGGTCGAGGGCTGGATGTTCGTCTTCCGGCCGCAGCCGGGTCTGGGCCAGCGATTCGAACCGTTCGGTAAATGCCGCGACATTTTCCACCGGCATTTGCATACCCGCGGCGTGTGCGTGGCCGCCGTACGAGTAAAACAGTTCTTCGCATTGCTGCAATGCTTCATACAGGTCAAATCCGGGCACCGAGCGCGCCGACCCTACGGCCCGGCCCTCGCTTTCGGTGAGAATGACCGAAGGGCGGTGAAAATGCTCCGTCATACGGCTGGCGGCGATTCCGATCACGCCTTTGTGCCATTGCGGGTTGAACAATACAATACTCTTGCGCAACTGCCAGTCGGGCCGGTCGAGAAATTCGCGCCGCGCCTCGTCGGCCATGGCATAATCCACTTCGCGGCGCTGGCGGTTGCGCAGCACGAGGGCGTTGGCGTGGTCGAGCGCGCTGTTTTTATCCTTGCTCAGCAGCAGCCGTACGGCCTCGCGGGCGTCGCCGAGGCGGCCGGCGGCATTGATCAGGGGGCCCAGGCCAAACACCAGATCGCTGATCTCGAGGGGGTAACTTTTGCCGCTGCGGCTGACGAGCGCCCAAAGCCCCAGGCGCGGGTTGCGGTTGATCTTTTCGAGACCGAAATGCGCCAGCGTGCGGTTTTCGCCGGTCATCGGCACCACGTCGCAGGCGATGCTTACCACCACGAGGTCGAGCAGGTGTACGATCTCGTCGGTCGGCATGTCCTGTTTCAGGCTGTACGCCTGGGCCAGTTTGAAAGCGATTCCGCAACCGCTGAGTTCCTTGTAGGGATAGGGGCAATCGGGGCGTTTGGGATCGAGATTGGCTACGGCGTCGGGCAGGGTTTCTTCGGGCAAATGGTGGTCGCACACGATAAAATCGATACCCAGCGACCGGGCCCGTGCCACGGCATCGTGGGCTTTAATGCCGCAGTCCATGGCGATGATCAGGCTGCACCCGTTTTCATGGGCATAACTGACGCCGGCCTGACTGACGCCGTAACCCTCCTTGTCGCGGTCGGGGAGGTAATAATCGAGTTTGTGGTAAAAGCCCGACAAAAAGGCATACATCAGAGCCACGCTGGTGGTGCCATCCACGTCGTAATCGCCGTAGAGCAGGATTTTCTCCCCCTGAAGGATCGCGCGTTCGAGACGGGCAACGGCACGATCCATATCCCGCATCAGAAAAGGGTCGTGCAAATGATCGAGCGCAGGACGAAAAAACTTGTGGGCCTCGTCATAGTTCCGG
Organism: Saprospiraceae bacterium; assembly: GCA_020849825.1. Taxonomy (GTDB): domain Bacteria; phylum Bacteroidota; class Bacteroidia; order Chitinophagales; family Saprospiraceae; genus M3007. The sequence continues at coordinate 2,683 of JADZFP010000594.1, read as the reverse complement.
ACGCCGCGTTGCACCAGCAGGCGGCAAAAAACCGGCGCTACCGGCAGCGCTTCCCGGAGTTGCTGCACGGCCATTTCATCGGTCGGAATGGGTAACCAGCGGTGTTGTTTCATAGTGGGGCCAAAGGCATGTAGTTGGAGCGAAGGTAGTTGGCGAAGAAAAAAATTGTGCGAAAAGCGCCCTCCGGCCGCTAAATTTTTTTCAACATTGCCCGCCCTAATCTGTTGCTCCGACATGTCGCGTTCAAATAAATTTGTGTGTATTCACGGCCATTTTTACCAGCCGCCGAGGGAAAATGCCTGGCTCGAGGTGGTCGAACAACAGGAAAGCGCCCGCCCGTATCACAACTGGAACGAGCGCATTACTTTCGAATGTTATGAGCCCAATGCAGCCGCCCGCATCAAGGACGGCGCAGGCTGGATCACCAAAATCCGCAATAATTACAACCGCATTTCCTGGAATTACGGCCCCACCCTGCTCTCCTGGCTCGAACAGGCCAACCCGGATGTGTACCACTTGTTGCAACAGGCCGACCGCCGCAGCGCCGAAAAATTTGGCGGCCACGGCAGCGCCATGGCCCAGGCCCACAGCCACCTGATCCTGCCCCTGGCCAATTATCGCGACAAAATCACGCAGGTATGGTGGGGCATCCGCGATTTTGAATACCGCTTCGGCCGTTATCCCGAGGGCATGTGGCTGCCCGAACTGGCCGTCGATACCGAAACCCTCGAAGTGCTTGCTTCGCACGGCATCGTGTTCACCGTGTTGTCGCCCCGGCAAGCCAAAGCCATCCGAAAAACGGGCGATACCGCCTGGCGCGAGGTTAATGAAAGCACCCTCGATACCCGGCGACCCTACTGGTGCCTCCTGCCCAGCGGCCGGCGCATCGCCTTGTTCTTTTACCACGGCGGCATCGCCCACGACGTCGCCTTCGGCGGCCTGCTCGACAACGGCAAAGCCTACGCCGAACGTTTGTTGCACACATTCGACGCCAACAGCGAACCCCAACTGGTGCACGTCGCCACCGACGGCGAAAGCTACGGCCACCATCACCGCTACGGCGAAATGGCCCTGGCGGCATGCCTCAACCATATCGAAGACGGCCAACACGCCAAGCTGACCAACTACGGTCAGTTTCTCGAACTGTTTCCGTCACAATATGAGGTGCTGATACACGAGAACTCGTCGTGGAGCTGCGCCCACGGCGTCGAGCGCTGGCGCTCCGATTGCGGCTGCAACACCGGCGGCAACCCGGGGTGGCACCAGCGCTGGCGCGCGCCGCTGCGCGACACGCTCAACTGGCTGCGCGACCGCCTCATCCCACTGTACGAGCAGGAAGGCGCCCGGCTGTTCCGCGACCCCTGGGCTGCCCGCAACGACTATATCGACGTGATGCTGCGCCGCGACGAGGCCGCCGTGTCGGCATTTTTGAAAAAACACGCCCGCCGAACCCTCAGCCCCCTGGAAGAAGTGACGGCCCTCCGGCTCATGCAAATTCAGCGCTACTCCGTGCTGATGTTTACGAGCTGCGGCTGGTTTTTTGATGAAATTTCGGGCATCGAAACCAACCAGATCCTGCAATACGCCCTGCGGGCCATGGACTATGCTCACGACCTGAGCGGCGTCGAATTGCACAACGAATTCGTGCGCCGCCTCTCCGCCGCGCCCAGCAACCGCTACGCCAACGGGGCCGTGAGTTACCTCAAAAACGTGGTGCCCACCCGCGTCGATCTGGCGCGCGTGGCCATGCACTTCGCCGTCGCCTCGGTATTTGAAGAACAACCCGAAGACCTCGACCTTTTCAACTACACCGCCAAACCCGAGTTTCTCGACTTGCTTGAAGCGGGTACCCAACGCCTGGCAGCAGGCCGGCTTATCATCCGCTCCAATCTCACCCGTTTCGAACGGAGTTTCAGCTTCGCAGCGCTGTACCTGGGCCAGCAGCACCTCATCGGCAACATCAGCGACACGATGAATGCCGCCACCTTTGAGGAAATGTATCAGAAAACGGCCGAAGCTTTCCACGCCGCCAACCTGGGCGAGGTGATGGGCATTTTGCAACAATACTTCGGGCCCGAGAAATTCTCGCTGAGCAGTCTTTTCACCGATGAAAAAATCAAAATCATCCGGGAAATCACGCACCACAGCCTCGAATTGGCCGAACTGAATTTCCGCAACGTTTACAACGACAACTACCAGCTCATGTCGGGCCTCCCCGATGCCGGCATGGCGATTCCGGATGCCTGGCGCAACGTCGCCTCTTATGTGCTCAACGCTGATTTGCTGCGCTTCCTCGCCCGCGACAACGGCAACAACCACCTCTCCGAACTCCGCCGCATCGCCGCCGACCTCAAACGCTGGGGCGTAAAACTCTCCGATGAAGAAACCGTCCGCCACGCTGCCGGCGAACGCATCCACAGCGAATTGGTGACCTTCTGGCGCCAGGATGTACCCCTCGCCCGGGTTCAGCGCCTGGCCGACATCGTGGCGCTGCTGTTCGATATGGGCCTCCAGCCCCGGCTCAGCCGTAGCCAGAACATTTTCTTCCTCGTCACCAAAGGCTACCGGAAAAACGAATGGGATTTTATCAACGAAGACTGGAAAAAAGCCTTCGAACGCCTCGCCGAACTGCTCAGTGTGCGGTTGCGATAAGGGTGTTGGGTTTTGGGCGTTGGGTGTTGGG
>JADZFP010000593.1 GCA_020849825.1 Saprospiraceae bacterium | reverse complement strand
TTATCGTCGACTATTCAAAATTTAAATTTACCAATATGCGGAAAAGGCGTCTGAAAAGGCACTTTTTCCGCATGTCTATTTTAAGGACTGCCCTTTTGATAAAATGAACAGAATATAATTTTAAAATTTCTTAACAAGAAAGGTTGTTGCAGATTATAATTTGGAATGATGCTGTTTTTACCTTTGTGCAAACAAAAAACGTTCGTCCAAAACCGAACTCGACAATTATGAAACTGCAACAACAACTCGAAGCGCTTGATGCTCGCGTGATCGCCGGTGATATTCTCGGCGCCTTCGACGAATTTTTCGCCGACAACTGCATCACCCACAGCAACCCGCAGGATATGACCCACTCGAAAGGTCAAAAATCCGAAGCCCTGCGTTGGTTCTTTTCCAACATTGCTTCCATCAACAACATCGAACGCCTGGCCAGCGTGGTCGACGGTACGGAAACCCGTTCCCAGTTCGTGTTCGACTTTACCAACCGCCAGGGTCAGCCGATGGTATTCCGCGAAGTCATTCGCCGCGTATGGAAAGACGGCAAAGTAGTGGAAGAGCAATACCTCGTCAACGATACCCTGACTGCCCAGCCGGTTCAACCCGCCAAAAAAGCAGTCGCTGCCAAAAAATCGACTTCCGACGCAGAAAAACCCGCCAAGGCAGCTGCCGCTAAAACCGCCACTCCTGCCAAGGCTCCGGCTAAAAAAGCCGCTGCGCCTGCCGCCAAAAAAGCAGCCAAAGCCGACGACCTGACCCTCATCGAGGGCATCGGCCCGAAAATCGCCGAACTGTTGGTTAAAGCCGGTATCGTCAGCTTTGCCGACCTGGCTGCTGCCAAACCCGCTGCCATCCAGACCATCCTCGATGCCGCCGGCAAAAAATTCCAGATCCACGACCCGGCTACCTGGCCCAAGCAGGCCGCACTGGCCCGCGACGGCAAAACTGCCGAGCTGGCAAAACTGCAGGCCGAACTGAAAGGCGGGAAGTAATGTGTTAATGTGCTAATTAGAGAATGTGCTAATGTGGTAAATGTGCTAATGTGCTAATGTGCTAATGTGCTAATGTGCTAATGTGGTAAATGTGCTAATGTGCTAATGTGATTGGTTGTCGTTGATTCTTTGCACAATCATCCACAACCGCCAATTAGCACATTAGCACATTATCGCATTAGCACATTAAAGTAATGGCATTGCGGTCATGGCGTCGTTTCTTTGCACAATCATCCACAACCGCCAATTAGCACATTAACTCATTGGCACATTAGCACATTAAAAAAATGCACGACCGTGTTTTCCTTTTGATTCTCGATGGTTGGGGCCTCGGACAGGTGCCGGAGGCAGATGCCATTTTACAGGCGGATACGCCGTATTGGGACAATCTGATGACGCTGTACCCGCACAGCACCCTGGTAACCTATGGTGAAGACGTTGGTTTGCCCGAGGGGCAGATGGGTAATTCGGAAGTGGGTCACCTCAATATCGGCGCGGGGCGAGTGGTGTGGCAGGAATTGGCCAGAATCAACCGCGATATTCGGGAGCAGATTTTGCACCAGAATCAGGTTCTGCTCGATGCGCTCGATCACGCCAAACAAAACGGCAAACCCGTGCATTTTCTCGGACTGGTGTCCGACGGTGGCGTGCACTCTCATATCGAACATTTAAAAGCGCTTTGCGACATTGCCGTGGAACGCGGCTGCCCGCAAACCTATATTCACGCTTTCACCGATGGTCGCGACTGTGACCCTAAAAGCGGCGCGGGTTTTATGGACGACCTGCTTTCGCACATTCAGGGAAAACCTGTCGAAGTCGCCTCGGTTGTGGGCCGCTACTACGCCATGGACCGCGACAAGCGCTGGGAACGGGTAAAACTGGCTTATGATCTGCTGGTCAACGGTAAGGGGAATCCGGTGGCCGACATTCCGGCTGCCATCCGCCAGTCGTACGCCGAAGGTGTGACCGATGAATTCCTGATGCCGATGTCGGTCGTCGGCTCAAACGGCCGCCCGACGGCTACCATCCAGCCCGGCGACGTGGTGATTTGTTTCAATTTCCGTACCGACCGCCTGCGGCAACTGACCCAGGTGCTGACCCAGGAAGACATGCCTGATATTGGCATGAAAACCCTGCCTTTGTACTACGTAACGATGACCCGGTACAACGACAGTTTCAAAAACGTGCGGGTGATTTACGAAAAAGACGATGTCGCCATGACCCTGGGCGAAGTGATGTCGAAGGCCGGACGCACTCAGGTGCGCATCGCCGAAACGGAAAAATACCCCCACGTCACTTTCTTCTTTTCCGGCGGGCGAGAGCAGGAGTTTGAAGGCGAACGCCGGCTGCTGATTCCCTCGCCCAAGGTGGCAACCTACGATTTGCAGCCGGAAATGAGTGCGTTTGGCATTACGGAAGCGATCATGCAGGACATGCTCGACAATCAGCCCGACTTTATCTGTCTCAATTTTGCCAATACCGACATGGTGGGCCATACCGGTGTGTTCGAAGCGGCCATGAAAGCCGCCGAAGCCGTGGACCAGTGCCTTAGCCAGATTATTCCGCGCGCATTGGCCTTCAATTATGCCTGCCTGCTGATTGCCGACCATGGCAACTCTGATTACATGATCAACGAAGACGGTACGCCTAATACGGCCCATACCAAAAATCCGGTGCCCTGTCTTCTGGTGAGTAAACAACTGGGCGACTCCGTGCGTCTCCGCAATGGCCGGCTGGCCGATGTTGCGCCTACCTTGCTCGATCTGCTGGGCCTCGAGCAGCCCGCCGAAATGACCGGAAAGAGTTTGGTCGAAAAGATATGATCTGGGGGGATAGCAGGTTCAAATTTAGGCGCCGTAGCAAAAGCAAAATTTGAACCTGCCCTTATTGTTTGACGAATTTTTTCGTCAGCATCCGGCCGCCGATGCGGCACTGAACCACGTACAGTCCGGGCGGCCATGCGGCAGTTTCAAGTTGCCACTGCGCGTTGTGCGTTCCGCCATTTGGCATCGGAAGCAGTTGCACGATTTGTCCGTAGCTGTTGACAACGACGGCGGACACGGCGTCAATCTCGTCTGTTGTCAGCATTGAAATGGTAACTTGGTCAAGCGCCGGATTGGGCGAAGCGTCCAGAATAATTTCCGACAGGAATGCTTCATTTGTGCTGACGGAAGCCAGGTTGCTGCCAAAGGCGCGATAGTCGTCGGCTTCGAATACCCCGCCGCTCAGGACCACTAGAGCGGGGTTGTCGTAATTGTAGAGTTTGTAGTAACCATTGCCAAAATCGCAGCACATGCCGTCGCCGTAGGCATCGACGAACTGGATGGAATAACAGCCGGGTTCGGGAAGATTGAGGATTTCGTTGATCACCGTATTGCTGCTGTAGGTGCCCGGCCCAGAGGGTGGGCTGCCCGGAAAGGCGCCACCGCCGTTGGGGCCGACAGCCGGGTTTCCGCCCTGATCAATGATATTGCCGGCGGCATCGCGCAAGGCCCAGTAAGTTTCGTTGCCGTACAGGTCGGTCTTGATTTTCATCAGAATTTGCTGATCGCTGAATTCCGAAGCCATTACGAATACGTTATTTCTGATATTGTTGCTGTTGTCTTCGTCGGAAGAGAGGGTATTTACGGCGCTTAGTGTGGCGCTCAGGGTGCCGGGTTCTTCCAGCAGGAGCCCATCGAACGACAAAGGCGCTTCTGCGTATACGGGCAGGTTGCCGGTCCATTCCAGTGTTTGAACGAGGCTGCCGTTCCAGTGCAGATCGATGTTGGCCGAGGTGAGCGGGTTGGAGCCGAGATTGATGAGTGAAAAAGACGGCGCGACATTCAGGTCGGTGCATATTTCACGAAAATCACTGCCGGTCGAGTAGTCGTACAAGCCTGCATTGTTGTTGCCATAGGCCACGGGGCAGGCCTGGGCTTTTTCCCAGAGGTCGTCGGCATCCAATTGGTTGACTTCGTAGGTTTTTTTGTTGGGGCAAATGATATAAATCGTTGGGTAATAACTGATTTGGTAAGCATCGGCGATGCCGGCGTTGTCAATAATGGGGAACGGGGTGCCGGCGACCCAATCGCCGGGAGAATATTCGTTGCACCCGGCCTGTCCGTACAGGCAGTTGATATTTGTATTGGGGTCGCCTTCGACAAAAAACACCCGCAGTTTGTCGGTTCCCGAAGGGCCGTGTTGGGTATAGAGGTCCTGCAAGGCATGGCCGTTGTGGTAGGTCCAGCAGGGGGGGCACCAGGTTGCGGATATTTCGAGGATGACGATTTTGTCGTCGGCGAGTATATCGTAGAGGTGCCAGTATTGTCCGTTGATATCCTGCACATTAAAATCCGGGGCGATGGCGCCGGCGGGGAGTTGTGCGGCAAGTCGCAGAGAGAATGCCAGGAGAATGGCTAAAACCGGCCGTTTTTTCATGGTAAGTTTGTCGCAAAACCCGTTGCCTGGGTCCGCGCAGACAACAAAATTAGGTTACGAGCGGGAGCTAAGGTGGATAATCTGCCCGGAATATTCCAAAGCTTGCCAATCGCAGACATTTGATCAGGCCGGATATTCCACGAAATTTCGGGGCGTTTCGTACAAACGGATGTTTAAACCGAGTTGTTCCGGCAAATGAGCGCGCAGAATTTGCCAGATGACCACCGCTATATTTTCGGCAGTAGGATTCAAATCACGGAATTCTTCGGTGTCGAGATTGAGGTTTTTATGGTCGAAGCGAATTTCAATTTGATCGCGAATCAGATCGGCCAGCCAGCCCAGATCGATCACCATTCCGGTTTCAGGATCGATTTCCCCCGCAACCCGCACTTCCAGTTCGTAATTATGCCCGTGGTAATTGGGCAGATTGCACAACCC
>JADZFP010000592.1 GCA_020849825.1 Saprospiraceae bacterium | reverse complement strand
CGGCTGATGAGCAATGAGCAATGAGTTTTTTTTCGAAAACAGCTTATTTTTTCACAAAGGGGCGGCTCAATGTGCCCTGAGGGGTTTGCAGGCTGAGCGTATAAGCGCCGGCCGGCCAACGCGCCAGCTGAATATCCAGCATTTGTTCGCCAGAGGCCATATTGCCCGATTGTTGCCACACCAGTTGGCCATTGATGTTGTGCACCTGCAGGGTCACCCGAGTGGACTCCTGAAGGCGGAACAAGACGTTCAGGTAACGATCGGCGGGATTCGGAAAAGTGCGCAAACGCAAATCCTGCTCCAGCCAGCTAACGCCCGAAGCAGGCGTGCGGGTAATCAGAAAATCATCCATGGCGAGGTAATAGTCATCGTCCGAATCGTGGAGGAAGGCGATGTAGACCGTCTGGCCGGCATAGGCAGCCAAACTGACCGAATGCGGTTCCAGATAGCCGCGGCAAAGTGTAGAATCGCCTGGCTCCCAAAGCCGGAAATATTCTTCATCGCGCAGCGAATCGGCGTGAATATAACCGGGTGTGAAGGCAAAATTGGACAAGTCTATGCTCTCTCCCTCTCCAGTGATGGCCTCCATGGATGCCGCGCGAAACAACAAGTTGGTGAAGGGATTGCTCGCACCAAAGAGGTCATTTCCATTGGTGGAAAGCCAAACGGAGTACCCGTCCATGTACCGGGGCAACTGGAAAGGCGCCGATTTCCAGTGCAACGTGTAAGAGTCGTCCGTTACCTGAATAGGCGGAGTAATAATCCAGTTGCGATTGCCCGGCAGAAAATCCTGCATGTACGACAGCGACGCAATGCAGTAGTTGGTGATACCGGTTACCGAGTCGGTTGCATCCACAAAAAATTCGGTAGCAAACCACCGATACGAATAATCTTCACCGTCGAAAGGCACCAGTCCGTCTTCATCGAGATTGACCCAGGTCGTATCGTTGCCCAGCGGGAAAAGCAACCAGTCTTCGGTAGGGTCGACGTCACCTTGAAAATCTTCAAACAACACGGTGTCAACAACTTGTGCGTGGACATTCGCGCACAAAAACATTAAAATGGGTAAGAGTAGAAAGAAACGCTTCATAATAAATTGGTTTGAATGAACGAAATAAACAAAACGACACTGCCATGAAAAGGTTTCTCCCAATCGTGTATGCAAATATCTGTTATCTGCCCAATTATCGCCCTCTTTTACCCAACTCAATCACCTGCACCGCATCGATCTTTCCCTTTTCCAATGTAAACCGAACCAAGGTTTTGACCTGATGCCAGCCTTCATTGCCGCATGCGCCGGGGTTGATGTGCAGAAAATGGAGCACAGGATCGGGCATGATTTTGAGGATGTGCGAATGCCCGGAGATAAACAGCCCGTTCACAGGCGGATTTTCCTGTAAAATCTTTTTTACCCGCGGGTTGTAACGCCCCGGGTACCCACCGATATGCGTCATAAAAACGGGTACGCCTTCACATTCGAAGCGAAGGTCGAGCGGCACCTCGGCCTGAATTTTTTTGTCGTCGATATTTCCATAAACACCCCTCAACGGTTTGAATTCGCGAAGGCGCATCAGCACCGCCATGTTGCCAAAATCGCCGGCATGCCAGATTTCATCACATTCCTCAAAATGCGTAAATATCCGGTCGTCGAGAAAAGAGTGGGTGTCCGAGAGAAGGCCAATTCGCATAATTTTCTGTTTGACAACAGGTTATTAATTCAAACTTCATTCAACCATGAGGTTACAACCGCGCATTTCGGCAATATCCAGTCGCCCCAGCACTTCGAATCGATGATCTGCGCCAACTTTCCCGAGATCTTCGGTAGCAATAAAACTACAGGTATCCAGATTGGCCAAGTCAATACAGTTGAGCACGCCGGTTCGCCCGGGACCAACCGGACAGAACGGGTCGTTGACCTCAGTCGTCAGGACGCGTAATGTTGTCGCCGGCTGAAATAAATTTCCCCTGCTGTATGCCTGTGAAAACAACTCCGTCATGCCGTATTCCGAATGGATTTCCGGTATCTGAAACGCTTTCTGCAAGGCTTCGTGCAGTTCCTGGCGCGTCAATTCCTTTCTGCGACCTTTCATCCCGCCGGTTTCCATCACGGTAATACCGTGCAAAGCCATCGGATATTGATCTGCAAAATCAAGCAGGGCAAAACTCACGCCGAGCAAAATAGTCGGTATTTTTTGCGCCTGACACGCCTGAATCGTGTCGCGCAGTCGTTCAAAATCATGCAAAAAAAAGCCGCTTTGCACATAAGGGGAACGACTGATCAGGTCGTCGGCCATCACGACAAGCGAAGAGCCGCTGCGTTCCAGATAAGCAGGCAGTAAAGCCAGGTAACACCAGTTTTCAGGCGGCCCGTATTGTTCCGCAAAGCCTTTTCTGGTATTTAGCAAGTAGTGGTCAAGATGCCGCACCAGGTGTCGCGAGGGGGTCTGAGCTGTGGTCGCGCTGCTGGTAAACACCGTCTGCTCCTGCCATTGTCCGCTTTTAATGTCCATTGTTTTAAAAAAACGAATGGGCAGACAGGGTATCTCGGAAAGACGCCGGACGCTCAGAGGGTCCCTTCCCAGCAGGTGGAGCCATCGGGCAAACAGGGGATTGGTCGCGGCCTGATAACGAAATACCGCCAGTGCGGTCGCCTCAAAGTTCTCCGGTGTCAAATCAGCCAGGGCAGACAACAATTCAGCTCGATCGGGTGTTGGCATCTCGTACAAATTGCGCAATTTTGGTCGCAAAATACGACATCGCGAACCGTCCACCTGCTATGAAAAACATTGCACCTTTTCTCCTGCTCCTGTTTGCCTTCGCCGGCGTTCTCCAGTTTTGCGTAAAACCGCCGGATTATCCCGACGAACCGGTCATTACGTTTAAAAGCCTGACCAAAAACACCCAATTCCAGAGCGCCATCGACGACACCGACACGCTGCTGGTCACGCTTGAATTTACCGATGGCGACGGCGACCTGGGTTCGGCTGAAAAAGGCAACGACATCAGCGTGATCGATACCCGCGACAATTCGGGCGACACACTTAGTCTGCCGCTGGTAGAACAACAAGGCGCCGGAAACGGCATTTCGGGCACTATTTCTTTCGTCCTGCCGCCAACCTGTTGCATACCGCCGCCGCTGAACGGCATCCCTCTCCCACCCTGCGACCCCAGTGTTGCACCCAATTTTTTGCGCGATACGGTGATTTACAAAGTCAACATCCGCGACCGCGCCGGGCACGTGAGCAATGAGGTGGCGCTACCGCCTATCATCCTGATTTGCAAGCAGTAACCGTAAAAATGGCAGGGATGCTCCCTCCTGGGTTTATTCAAAAAAACTGAAGTACGTCTGCCCGTAATTCCGCACGTCTTTCAAACGCGGATGGTTGATAAAATCGTGGTGTGGATTGTGCTCCAGCACGAACAGCCCTTCGGGCGCCAGCAGGTTTTTTTCAAAAATCAGATCGGGGATCGTATCGATGGTAGGCAATGCGTACGGAGGGCCTGCAAAAATGTAGTCCCATTGGCCCGAAGCACTTTCGATAAAACGGAATACGTCGATATGCAGGATGCGAAGTTGCTCCTGAATGCCCAACTCCCGGGCCGTTTTTTGTACAAATTGCACGCAACCGGGGCCGTTGTCGACATAAGTAACATCTGTGCAGCCTCTGGAAATAAACTCATACCTGTGACTGCCCGTCCCCCCGAAAAGGTCGAGAAAACGCACCGATGCAAAATCGAGCAGGTTGTTCAGGATATTGAACAATGCTTCCTTGGCAAAGTCGGTCGTGGGCCGGGTTGGCCATTTATCGGCCGGCGGATTGAAACGCCGGCCTTTGAATTTTCCTCCGATGATACGCATAAATCAAAATGATCAGGATTTCAGGCTGTACAGATCAAAAAAGAGGTGATCCGGCGGTGCGGCGACGTCGTGTGGCCAGAAATAGTTGAGCGGTGGGCCGACAAAGTTTAAATGGCGGATATAGCGGTACAATACTTTGTAAATCTCCGAATCGGGCAACAATTCGCCAGCCAGATACAGCGGCACCTGATCCGGATTCAGCCGGCATTGGTCGTATACCAACAGTACAAAGTACAAGAGGTCGCTGGCTGTATCGAATTTGAACGTGTTGTAAAACAGCAGATTGCCTCGTTCCAGCGCTACAATCTGAACGACGCCGTGGCGCAAATTAGCCATCACGCCCGTCGAGTCGATACTGATGATTTTAAGGGCCCTGGTGAGCACCGGCGCCGCCAGATGCATGTTTTGTGCTGCCGGAAAGCGTTGTCGCAATACAGAAGCCAGTTCTTGCTCCACCGCGTAAGCGAGGTAGCAATCGAAATCCGGCAAAGCACTATGTCCAAACTCGAAATCACCGGGAGGCAACAACAGCCTGAAATAAGCGGGCAATTCGTCGTGATTGAACAAGCGGCGCGGAACCAGGGTTGTTTCTGCGCCAAACACGGCATACCGCACATGACTGAACACAGCGTTGAGCAAGGGTTCTTCATCGAGTATCTGCACAATGGCCGACGACGGCCCCTGGGCAGTATCTTCATACGGGTCGAAATGCCAGGATTTCAGCGAAAGGATTGTGCCCGTCGGGTCGGCTGCCAAAAACGAAAAGCCGTCAGTACCGGCCACGACGTTGAGTTCGTACAACGCTGCGGCGCCGGTTTCCAGACGGCTATCCGTGTATTCAAAACTTCTTTTATCCATGGCGTCAACCGAACGGCAAACCTAAGCTTCCCGGCGGGTTTTCGCCGTATAAATGGCTTAGTTTTTAGCCGAAGTGGCGGGTTCGCCGATTTTACAGGTGCCGTTGTAGCGCGCACCTTCATCAACGACCATCGTACGGGCAGAAATATTGCCTTCGATTACGGCCGACTCCATCAGGTGCAAGGCGCCATTGACGACCAGGTCGCCTTTGATACGTCCCTGAATGGCCGCGTCGCGGGCGACAATGTTTCCTTGTACAAAACTGGAATCGCCCATCACAAGGCGCTTGTCTACTTTCACTTCACCATGGATCGAGCCGTCGAGGCGTACATTTTCCGTGCAGGCAAATTTGCCTTCCAGGACGGTTCCCTTGGCAATCACTGTCGTGGCATCTTTGTCGTTTCCAATCGTGTTGGCGAGCGCAGGGTTGGTTGTTTTTTTGTCTTTGGTACTACTTGCAAACATGGCGATATCAGGAGGTTGATAGATAAGGAGTAAAAATCCGCCCGTTTTGTAGCGGACTTCAATTGTTATAAAGAATCGTGCCAATTCCGACGTTGCTGCGACAGTCCGGCATGGATCAGCCTGTTTTTTTGTAATTTTGCAGCGAAAATATATACAATTTTGCACATTATAGGCTGCCAGACAAATACTTATGAATGTTACTATTTTGGCTATTGAATCTTCGTGCGATGATACGTCGGCAGCTGTTATCCGGAACGGTCAGGTCTTGTCCAATTGTGTTGCGGGGCAGGAAGCGCACCGCTTGTACGGCGGCGTAGTACCCGAAGTCGCCTCCCGCGCACACCAGGCCAACATCGTTCCGGTTGTAGATCTGGCAATAAAAAAAGCGGGTGTTGCTGTTGAGGACGTCAGTGCGGTCGCCTTTACACGCGGGCCCGGGCTGCTGGGTTCTTTGTTGGTCGGCGCTTCATTTGCCAAAGGTTTTGCGCTGAGTCGCAATCTTCCGCTTATCGAAGTAAACCATATGCAGGCGCACGTACTGGCACATTTTGCCGAAACGCCCCACCCCCGATTTCCTTTTCTTTGCCTGACTGTCAGCGGCGGGCATACCCAGATTGTATTGGTACGCGATTTTCTCGACATGGAGATTATCGGCAAAACCCTCGACGACGCTGCCGGGGAGGCATTTGACAAATCAGGGAAACTGCTCGGACTGGGTTACCCCGCCGGCCCTTTGATCGACAAACTGGCGAGCGAAGGGCAACCGGTTTTTCCCTTTCCGGAGCCCTCTATTCCGGGGCTTGATTTTAGTTTCAGCGGGCTAAAAACCTCAATTTTATATTTTCTCCGCAGCAAAGTGGCAGAAAACCCGGCTTTTATCGAACAAAACCTGAACGACATTTGCGCCTCCATTCAACATGCAATTGTGACCATTTTGTTGAAAAAACTCCGCAAAGCCGCCCGCCAGCGGGGCATCCGCGAAATTGCAATTGCCGGCGGCGTAAGCGCCAATTCCGGACTCCGCCAGGCCCTCAAAGAAATGGGCGGGCGAGAAGGCTGGACGACGCACATCCCAAGGTTTGAATTTTGTACCGACAACGCCGGCATGATCGGCGTCACAGCCTATTACAAATACCTGGCAGGGGAGTTTTGCGGCCAGGACGCCGTGCCCTACGCCAGACAATAGACGGGTTCAGGGCGCTGTCGTACTTTCCGATATCCAGTTTTCGTAGGCCGCATTGGCCCGCACTTCATAGCGCAGGATACAGGGCGTCTCATAAGAATGAAAGGATTGAATCGTCTTTTCCACCTGTGCTTCCAGGCTTGTCCGGGTTTTCAGGATCGACACCCATTCCCGTTCGTGTTGTACGGCATCGTTCCACCGGTAGGCACTTTCCATGGGAAAAATATTGGCACAGGCAACGAGTTTCTGTTCAAGCAAGTGATCGGCCAGGTGGCGGGCGGAATCCTCGTCGGGGTGTGTGACGTAAAAAAGCAGAAAAGGCATCTGTTATGGTTGATGAAGGAAGCAAGGGGGCACTTGGCCGACTTTGACGTATTGTTAACGCCGGCGGCAAAATGAAGCGGTTACTTTTGCTCCCGAAATTTCAGATTTTTTACCCGTACAGACATGAAAAAAATTCTCCTCGCCTCCGTCCTGTTCGTCTTATTGGCCGGCGTTTCCGCTTTTGTCATTCCTTCGTCCACCCAACCCGTCGCCGAACTGAAATGGTACACCTGGGAAGAAGCGGCAGCGCTCAATAAAACCAAACCGAAAAAGATTATGGTCGATGTGTACACCGATTGGTGCGGTTGGTGTAAAAAGATGGATAAGGCCACGTTCAACGACCCGCAGGTAGCCGCTTATCTGACCGAACATTTTTACCCGGTCAAACTCAACGCCGAACAACGCCAGGACATCAACTTCAACGGCGAAGTCTTCAAATTCGTAGACACAGGGAATGGCCGCGGCGTTCATACCCTGGCCTATTCCCTGCTCGACGGACAAATGCAGTACCCGACGGTAGTGTTCCTCAACGAAAAGTACGAGCGCATCATGATTTCCGCAGGCTACAAAGAGCCCTTCGATATGATGAAGGAGTTGCGCTTTTCAGCCGAAGAACATTACAATAAAACTACCTGGGAGCAATACAAAGCGGCTAATTAACCCACCGCCACCGACTGGGCATTTTCCCATTCGTACAGCCCTTCAATGGAGAGATAACGCTCTCCTGTGTCGTAGTTGAAACCCAGCACACGCGCTCCGTCGGGTATTTCCGGTAATTTCTGCGCTATGGCTGCCAGGGTTGCCCCCGAAGAAATTCCGCCAAAAATCCCCTCTTCAACGGCGGCGCGCCTGGCGTATTCAAACGCTTCGTCTTTGGATATCTGGATGACGCCATCCAGCACATCCGTATGCAGGTTTTTGGGGATAAAACCGGCGCCGATCCCTTGTATCGGGTGCGGAGAAGGGCTACCGCCGGAAATCACGGGACTCAATGCGGGTTCGACGGCGTATACTTTCAACTTGGGGAAATGACTCTTCAATACCTCCCCCACCGCGGTGATATGGCCGCCGGTGCCTACACCGGTAATCAGGTAATCGAGCCCTTCGGGAAAATCCGCGAGGATCTCCGCGGCAGTGGTCGCGCGGTGAACGGCCAAATTAGCTTCGTTTTCAAACTGTTGCGGCATCCAGGCATTGGGAATCTCCTGCAGCAATTGCCCGGCGCGTTCAATAGCGCCTTTCATGCCTTTCTCCCGGGGCGTCAGGTCGAATTTTGCCCCGTAAGCAGCCATCAACCGGCGCCGCTCGACCGACATACTTTCCGGCATGACCAAAATCAGGGCATAACCTTTTACAGCCGCTACCATAGCCAGGCCAATACCTGTATTGCCGCTGGTTGGTTCGATAATCACCGAACCCGGTTTCAGGTCGCCCCGGCGCTCGGCGTCTTCGATCATAGAGAGAGCAATCCTGTCCTTGATGCTTCCGCCTGGATTGGCGCGCTCCAGTTTGAGCCAGATCTCGTGTTGTTCGCCGAACAACCGGTTGATGCGTACGTGCGGCGTATTGCCGATGGTTTCCAGAATGTTGTGCGCTTTCATGTGTTTGAAACTGTGTTGTGATATGATGTTTTTTAAATGACAAAATTGATCGGCTCGTCGAAAGCGCGTGTGCGCACTTTCACCTGAGATTGGTGCACGACGATGGAAAAAGGCGGCACACTCTCGGTCAGCCAGGCATTCCCGCCCACAACTGTGTCGTGCCCCACGACGGTTTTCCCGCCCAGAATGGTACAATTGGCGTACAACACGCAATTGTCTTCGATAGTAGGATGGCGTTTGGTGTTTGCCAGCGACTTGTCGACCTGCAAGGCGCCCAATGTTACCCCCTGATAGATTTTGACCTGATTGCCAATCACGGCAGTTGCGCCGATCACGACCCCGGTGCCGTGGTCGATAAAGAAAGACCTGCCGATCGTCGCAGAGGGGTGAATGTCAATTCCTGTTTTCCCGTGTACGTATTCTGAAAAAACCCTGGGCAAAAGCGGCACACCCAGACGATGCAACAAATTGGCTATCCGGTAATTAGCAATGGCGTAAAATCCGGGGTAGGTGGCTACTACCTCCTCCATACATGTTGCCGCAGGATCAAACTGCAGGATCGCCGCAGCATCTTCCAGCAACTGCTGGTGTATTTCGGGCAATTGGTCAAAAAAGCGGTCTACCAACACGCTTATGTCGTTTCTGCCGGCGAGCAGATCCGACAATATCTTATGCAAATCGCTTCGCAAATGTCCGTACCGAACGGCTGCCGGGTAGTGATCGGATTCATTGATCGGAAAAAGCAATTCGAATAGGCCGTCGGCAAGGCGTTGCGCCTCGGTTTTGGCCGGTATTCGCACAGAAAAAAGGTCCCGTTCCTGGTCCAGGCGGGTAAAAAATGCATCGAGTGTCGGGCTAATGGAAAACATAAGCAAGGGAAATAAAAAAACCCTTTCACGAACATTGTCGGGAAAGGGTTTTCGGTTGAATGACCAAATGCGCCGTTGTACTCAAAGCACAGTAGACCAATAACCGCATCGCCTTTCCGGGGCGGAAAGACAACAACAGCAACAAGTCATATGCAAAGTATTGGGCGACATCATGTTTATAGGCAGTGAATATATGGCTTTAACGCAGGCGACAGGCAAGGGTTTCAAAAAAATACAATTTTTATAACGCGTTCCGATCTTCCGTCTTATCAAACCGCAGGGGTTACCTTTGCCGCCCAAACAGAAAAATACGGTCACATGGCTACTCTAACTTCAGCATATCTCGTCGATGGCATACGAACGCCCATCGGAAACTTTGGCGGCAGTTTGTCCAGCATTCGCACCGACGATCTGGCGGCGCATGTTCTTCGCGAATTGATTCAGCGTCATCCCAATCTCGATCCCGCACTGATCGACGACGTGATAATGGGTTGCGCCAATCAGGCGGGAGAAGACAACCGGAATGTCGCCCGTATGGCACTTTTGCTGGCAGGCTTGCCCTGGTCGGTCCCCGGCGAAACCATCAATCGACTCTGTGCCAGCGGTATGGCCGCGGCCATTCACGCAAAACGCGCTGTCGAGTGTGGTGATGGCGATCTTTTCCTGGCAGGCGGGGTAGAAAACATGACCCGGGGGCCATACGTCATCAGCAAAAGCGCAAAACCATTCGGTACCGATGCCCAGATGTACGACTCCAGTTTTGGCTGGCGTTTTATCAATCCCAAAATGCAGCAGATGTACGGCACGGATGCCATGGGGCAAACTGCTGAAAACCTGGCTGAACTGGACGGCATCAGCCGCGAAGACCAGGACCAATTCGCATTTGCCAGTCAGCAAAAAGCAGCCCGCGCCCGCGCCGAAGGGCTTCTGGCCGAAGAAATCGCTCCGGTGTCCATTCCACAATCGAAGGGCGAAACGGTGCTTTTTTCAGCAGATGAATTCATAAAACCAGGCACCTCCCCTGATATTTTAGCCAAACTCAAGCCAGCTTTTAAGAAAGACGGCTCCGTGACGGCCGGCAATGCTTCGGGGCTGAACGACGGCGCTGCCGCGCTGCTGATTGCGTCCGAAGCGGCGCTGAATCGCCACAATCTGCGCCCCCTGGCCCGTCTGGTCAGTACGGCCGTTGTTGGCGTCGAGCCGCGCATCATGGGCATTGGCCCGGTGGCAGCATCGCAGAAGGCATTGGCCAAAGCGGGACTAAAACTGGACGACATAGACGTAATCGAATTGAATGAAGCATTTGCCGCCCAGGCGCTGGCTTGCACACGTCGCCTCGGTTTAGCCGACAACGATCCCAGAGTCAATCAGAACGGCGGCGCCATTGCACTCGGGCATCCGTTGGGCATGTCGGGAGCGCGCATTATCCTTGCTGGCGCGCGACAACTACAGCGCAACGGCGGCCGATATGCCCTGTGTACCATGTGCATCGGCGTAGGGCAAGGTTATGCCGTTGTAATCGAACGAATGGAATGATTTCAGAACGCGCTTAGCGTTCGCCCGCCAGGGTATCCATTTCGAGGATCATGATGGATTCGTCAGGCGCGGGTTCTTCCTGTGGAGCAGGTTCCGGAGCGCGCACGAGTTCGACCTGGAACTCGATACCTCTTATGGTTGTAAGCAAAACCAGCGTGGAGTCGGTGAAAGACTTGATTTGAAAATTAGTTGCCTGCGCTCCTTTTTGAATGATTTCATTCTTTTGTAGGCCGTAATCCGAGGTTATCTCACTGCCCGTCAGATTGGTCGTCATTTTTCCGTCTTCGCGAAAAGAAAAAAATGTCCCGTCGAGATTTCCGGTCTCTTTCTGATTGCGCAATGCTTTTTGCAACTCCCAACGGCCCAGCAGTGCATTGGCCTGAATACCGGTATCAGGTTGGCAAGCAACCGTCAGAAGAGAGAAATACAAGCCGGCGACTGCGGCAAATGAGAAGGGGCGCAAGGGCATTTTGGCAAGTTTATCTTTAGTTTAATAATCCGGGCAGCACAGGGTTTTATTTCATCTCTACAAAACCGAAACCCAGATGCGGATATTCTCCAAAACCGGCAT
>JADZFP010000591.1 GCA_020849825.1 Saprospiraceae bacterium | reverse complement strand
TCCGAAAAAAGCCGGATCAATCCCCCTCCAGTTTCAAAATCTTGATTTCTACCCGCTGGTTGGTTCTCCGGCCTTCCGCTGTGGCGTTGGAGGCGATGGGTTTGCGTTTGCCATAACCTTTGTAGGCCACCCGTTGCGGGGCAATACCCTTGGAAATCAGGTAATCGGCCACCGATTTGGCGCGGGCGGTGGAGAGGCGGTCGCAGAATTCGTCGGGCGGAGTGCTGTTGGTATGCCCGCCGATCTCGATCACGATGCCGCCATTTTCGGAAAGGAAGTCGTAGAGTTCGTTGAGCACAGGCAGGCAGTCGGCGTTCAGGCTGGAACTGTCGGCTTCGAAGCGCAACTGCTCCATTCGGATGGTTTGACCGCTGGACAATTGCCCGACGGTGAGCGCGGGCAGGATGCGCTGTTTGATCTCAACCTCGGCTTTGGCAACGCAGCCGTTGCCGTCGGTGACCGTGACGCTGTGCATACCCAGGCCCAGTTTTTTGGTTTGGGCGGTGGTTTCGCCGTTGTCCCAGGCAAACGTGGGCGTACCCGTGCCGCCGGAAGCTTTGACGAGTACCCGGCCGTCGTTGCTGCGGTCGGTCGTAGCGCCGATGTTGCGCGCCACCTCAACGGTCAGGGGCGCCGGGGCTTTTACGCTGGCGGTCGCGACGGCGGTTTTCCCCTGCGCGTCGGTGAGCGTGATCTGGTAGTCGCCGGCTGCCACGTTGGCCGGGTTATCGCCTTGCAGCGCGGCATTGTCCCAGGTATACTGGAAGGGACCTTTGCCGCCGTTGACTTTGGCTTTGAGCCGAACGGTTTCGCCTGCGCACTTGATCTTTCCATCCACCTCAATCTGGAGCGCCAGCGGCAGGATGTTTTCAGAAATGTCGAACGTGGCAACGGCGGAGCAGCCATTGGCATCGGTGACGGTCACGCTGTGTTTGCCGGGGCCGAGGCGCACGGCGTTGGCCGTGGATTCGCCGTTGTCCCACGCAAAAATATAGGCGCCGGTGCCGCCGCGCGGCTGGGCGACTGCCTTACCGTCGGCGTTGCCTGCACTGGCGGGCGCCTGCACGGTGGCAATCAGGCTGAGCGGGGCGGGTTGCACGACATTGAGGCGGGCGGTGGCCGATTTTCCGCTGGCATCACTGACGGTAACCTGATTATCGCCGGCGGCCACATTGGCGGGTTGGGCGCCGCTGAGGGCGGGATTGTTCCAGGTATACTGGAAGGGCTCTTTTCCGCCGCTGACGGTCGCTTTCAGACTGGTTTTATCGCCCGCGCATTTGATTTTGTCCGTCTCTTCGATCGTGACGGCCAGGGGCAGGATGTTTTCGGTAATCTCCACGCTGCCGGTGGCGGTACAGCCATTGGCGTCGGTGACGGTGACGCTGTGGCTGCCCGGTGGGAGTTTGGTCGCAGCGGCGGTGGTCTCGCCGTTGTCCCAGCGGTAGGAGTAGTTTCCTTTGCCGCCTTTGGTGCTGGCCGAAGCTTTGCCGTTGCTGCCACCCGTGCTGGCCGGAGCCGTGGCTTGTACAGTCACGCTGACCGGGTCGGGGGATTTGACGACCGTAGCAGCCGTCTGGGTATTGCCGGCGGCATCGGTGACGGTGACCTGATAGTTACCCGCGGCCACGCCAGCGGGCTGTTCGCCGCTGAGCGCCGGGTTGTTCCAGGCGTATGTAAATGGCGCTTTGCCGCCGTTGGCCACAACTTTCAGCGCGCTTTTTTCACCCGAACATTTGATTTCACCGGTTTCTTCGATACTGGCGGAAAGCGGCAGGATGTTTTCGGGCACCATAGCGCCGAAGATGGCTTTGCAGCCCAGTTCGTCGACGACGGTAACGGAGTGCATGCCCGGGCTGAGTTTGGTGGCGAGGGTAGAGGTTTCGCCGTTGTCCCAGGTGTAGGTGTATTTGCCCGTGCCGCCTTTGGCCCTGACCGAAACTTTGCCGTCGCTGCCGCCCGTGCTGGCCGGTGCGACGACTTCGCCGATGGCGACCAGCAAATCGGGCTCGCGGAGCACGTATTCGGCCGTAGCGGTACCGCCGGCCGCGTCGGTGACGGTCAGTTTGTACGTGCCGCTCGCCACGCCGGTGGGCTGTTCGCCGCTGAGCGCCGGATTGCTCCAGGTGTATTTAAAAGGGGCTTTGCCGCCGCTGACGGTAACTTTCAGGTCTGTTTTGAAACTTTGGCATTTGATTTTCTCCGTCTCGGCGATCGATACGCTGAGCGGGAGGATATTTTCCGGCACTTTAAAAACAAAGCCCGCATTGCAGCCATTGGCGTCGGTGACTTTCAGGCTGTGCTCGCCGGGACCGAGTTTGGCGCTGGAAGTACCGGTTTCGCCCGTGTCCCACTGGTAGGTGTACGGGGGCGTACCGCCGCGCACCTGCGCCATCGCCTTGCCGTCGGCATTGCCGGTGGAGGCGGGCGCCTGCACGGTAACCTGCGCCGTGAGCAGTTCGGGGTCGGAGACTTTGATCAGGGCCGAAGCCGTGGCGCCGAGCGCGTCGGTGACGGTGACGAGGTAATCGCCGCGCGGCACGTTGGCGGGTTGTTCGCCGCTGAAGGCCGGATTGCTCCAGTTGTATTTGTACGGCGGCTTGCCGCCCGAGGCCGCGGCTTTCAGGCTGGTGGTGGCGTTGTTGCATCGGATTTTTTCCGTTTCCGCCACTTTGACTTCCAGCACGGGTACTTTTTGCGTGATGGTCACCGTGGCGGTGGCCGTGCAGCCGCGCGAATCGGTGACGGTGACGTGGTGCACGCCTTCGGCGAGTTTTTTGGCGGCTGCTGCGCTTTCGCCGTTGTCCCATTTATACGTGTAAGAACCGCTGCCGCCGCTGGCTTTCACTTCGGCCTGCCCGTCGTTTTTGCCGGGGCCGCTTTCGGGTTGTTTGCTTTCGGGGCTGAGTGCGATGATCGGGTCGGCCAGGGTGGTTTTGGCAGATTTTGTTTTACCCGAAGCATCGGTGACGGTAACGGAATAAGCCCCTGCCGCGAGGTTTTGGGGCGCATCGCCGGTAACCCCCTGAACCGACCATTCGTAGGTAAAGGGCGCTTTGCCGCCGCTCACTTTGACGCGCAGGGCGGCGTCTTTACCGCTGCCGGTGCAACTGGCTTCTTTCTCCGTTAAAATATTGACGGTCAGGGAAGAAGCTTTGTCGATGACATAAAGCCCCTTGTCGTCGGTACCGATCCAGATGGCGCCGTCCTGGTCGGCGGCGATGCAGCGGCCGTACTGGCTGGTGTAGTCTTCGGGGCCGCTGAACGTTTCGAATTCGTCGGTGAGCAGGTTGAGGCGGGTCACGATGGCGGAGAGCATCCAGAGGTTGCCTTCGGCATCGAGGTCGAAATCGATTGGGTCGCTTTCCACGGCATCGTCGGGGATGGGGATGGCTTTTACTTTTTCGCCGCGCTCGACGAGCCAGAATTCGCCGTCGGCGAGCACATAGAGGTCGGCGCCGTATTCGCGGACGCGCTGCACGTCGTAGCCCTGCAATTCGCCGCGCCATTTGCCCGGCGTGCCGGTCATGAGGCCGTCGCGGCTGCTGATCCAGAGGCGCCCGGTTTTATCGCGCAGGATGTTGTTGATTTCGTTGCTGCGCAGTTTGGAATTGGAAGTATTGAACTGTGCGACTTTGGCCAATGCCGGTTTTGTTTTCAACTGCAACAAACCGGCGTCTTTGGTACCCAGCCACAGAAAATCATTGGCCGCGTCGTAATGCGCCGCCGTGACGGTCGCCGGGCTGTTGAGTATAAGCGTGAGGGTTTCATCGGTCCAGCGCACGTCGGCATTGCCGCCGGGGTACATCAAAGCGGAGCGTTCGCCGGCGGCCAGTGTGGCCGGCGTGCCCAGGTCGCAGGCGCGCACCTGCGAGAGTGCGCGGGCGCTGCCCACCCATTTACTGTTGTCCGAATCGACGTGAATATGGGTAATGGCGCGGCTTTTATCGACGCCAGAACAGCGCGTGACCTGCAGTCCGGCTTTTTGAGCAAACAGGTTTTGAGCAAAAACGAAAGCCAACAGCAGCATTGCTGCCGGGCGGAGCGAAAAAAAAGTCATGGTGGAAATTTCCTGCTGGTATTTATTTACAGGCAAAATAAACGGTTTTTGGGCAGGGGAATTATGTAGCCGGCTCAAAAGAGCCCCTGATAAACCATCGCGCCGCAAATGCCGCCCAGTAAGGGAGCGACCACAGGGACCCAGGCATAGCCCCAATCGGAGCCGCCTTTGCCGGCTATTGGCAGCAGGGCGTGCGCCAGTCGGGGGCCAAAATCGCGGGCGGGATTGATGGCGTAGCCGGTTGTGCCGCCCAGCGAATGTCCGATGGCCAGCACCAGCGCGCCCACGGCGAGGGGTTTTAGTCCTTGCGCAAATTCGTTGACGCCGAGGGCCGATAAGCCGAACAGCAAGACGAAGGCGCCGATAAATTCGCTGATGAAATTGCCCGGCGTGTGCCGGATGGCGGGCGCTGTGCAAAAAACGGCCAGTTTGGCGCCCTGATCGGGGGTCTGGCGCCAGTGAGGAAGATAATGCAGCCACACCAGCGCGGCGCCCAGAAACGCACCGGCGACCTGCCCGGCCACGTAAACCGGCACTTCCGACCAATCAAACTGCCCCGTTGCCGCCAGCGCTACGCTAACGGCCGGATTGAGGTGCGCGCCGCTCACTTTACCCACCGCATACACGGCAAACGTAACCGCAAGCGCCCAACCGATGGTAATCACGATCCAGCCCGAGTTTTCATTTTTCGTGCCGCGAAGCACGACGCCGGCCACCACCCCGTCGCCCAAAAGGATCAACAGGGCGGTGCCCAGCAGTTCTGCGAGGAAATTTGTCATAAGAATCAAATGGAGGCGGAGCCTCTTTGGGTAAAATTTTGAAAAAGAATGCTCTGAACAGGCGCCGCTTCTTCAAATTCGTCCATCCTCGCAGATCGTCGAATTACATCCACTTCACAGCGAAGCGGTTAAATTCGTGTTTCATTTCCTGATACAGCTCGCGGAAGCGTTCAAAGTTCTCGCGAATATCGGCATGATCGGTAAAATGTACGTGGTCGACAGCGATCGGATGCTCCTTGGCATAGTTGGCCAGAAACTGCTCGTGTTTTTTGATACGGTGTTTGAGGTCGCTGAGGTGCTCGCGCTGGAGTTCGAATCGGTTTTGAAACGATTCGACACCCGCCTCTGCTTCGTTGACCGTATTTTTTGCGATGATCTCGCCCAGACGGTGCTCCAGAATATTGAGTTCTTCCTTGTAGAAATTCAGTTCATTGCGCCACAACAGGTGTTCGTAGTGCAGGTCGGAGACGTAGGCGAAGTTTTTATCGGAAGCCATATGTGTTATGTTTAGGTAAAAATAATGCTTGTTAATAGCCGGCAAGATGGGATTTGGCGGCAATACTTGCAAGTGAAAAAAAACATTTTTAACGATGATTTTTTTCATTCTCTATTCCACCCGTTTTCAGGTGGGCGCCAAAATCCGCCAATAATGCGCGGTATTTATCCCGTTCTAACTTTTCCCGCTCCTCCGGCCAGCCCAATTCACGCGCCAAAATTGCCGCTACCCCGGGCGCCGCGTCGCCGGAGGCCTGCCAATCGGCGATCTCCAGCCGGAGCCGGCGGGCGAGTACGTCGCGCAGCGTGCAGGCCATTTCGCTGCGTGCCGCCCAAACCACTTCGGCACGGATAAACGGAAACCCCGCGACCAGCGGCCGGGCCAAGGATTCGTCGCTCTCGACGAGCTCGATAACTGCCGGGGAATTGTCGCCGTAATACTGCAAAAGGTGATGAACGACCGTCGCGTCGATTCCATACCTGGAGGCGCGTTCGGCAAGTTCGCCAGCCCTGAGCTCGCCCGCACCTGCCAAGCGGTGCGCTGCGGTGCGGCACTCAGCCTGTACGCCAAGTTCACGGCAAACGGCATCCACCGCATCGCGGGCCCTCAGCCGGTAGGTGGTCCACTTGCCGCCGAGCAAACTGTACAGCCCCGAACGGGCATCGTGCTCCACTTCGTGGTCGCGCAAGAGGCTCTTGGTATCCGCACGGCCGCCGGCCCGGATCAGCGGGCGCAGCCCGGCGAATCCGGCAGTAGCGGTTTCTGCAGCCGGCGTACGGGAGAGGTAGGGGCTTAATGTTTCGAGTAAAAAATCCAGTTCACGGCGTTCGGCCCGCGGCTCCTGCCCGATGTCGGGGCAGGGCTCGTCGGTAGTGCCCAGCAACATGTGTTGGCCGTAAGGTACCAGAAAAACCACACGGCCATCGGGCGTTTTAGGGATGAGTAAAGCTGGAAGTTGGGTTTTGGGAATTGGATTGTTGCTGCTCTCGCGGGGCGCCGGGGAGGCAGGGAGCGCAAAAACGGTTTGGGGGATGGCGATGTGGGCGCCCTTTGAGGCCTGAATCCGGACCGGGAGTGCCGGGTTGGCCATTTGGCGAATGTGGTCGGAAAAAGGACCGGTACAGTTGAGAAAAAGCCGGGCTTTGATGGTAAAAGACTCGGTTTGGCCGGCTTCGGACAGATGATCGGTCAGTCCCGCTCCGGTCAGCCTGCCCGCATCATCAAAGTCGAAGCCACTCACCGAAACGTGATTGACCACCGCGGCGCCGGCTGCTGCTGCGCTTTGCACCAGCGCCAGGCAATAACGCGCGTCGTCCATTTGTCCGTCGTAATACAAAACGGCGCCCTGGATGCGACGATTCAGCCCGGGCATACGTTCCAGGGCTTCCCGGCGGCTCAGCAGGCGGCTTTTGGGCAATGTGTCTTTCCGGGCGGCAAACCAGTCGTACAATTTGAGGCCCAGGCTGTAATACCAACCCTCCCAGCGGCTGAACACCGGCGTCAGCAAGGGCAGGGGGCGGGCCAGGTGCGGGGCGTTGGTCAGCAGGATGTGGCGCTCTTCGAGCCCGTGTTTGACCTGCCGCAACTGGCCGAAATCCAGTTTTTTCACCGCCTGTTCCAGATACCGTACACCGCCGTGGATGAGTTTGGTGCTTCTCGACGAAGTTTCGGCGGCAAAATCATTTTTTTCTACCAGCGCCACCTTCAATCCACGCAAAGCGGCATCGAGCGCACAACCCGCACCCGAGGCCCCGCCGCCGATGATGCAGAGGTCGAAGGTCTCGGTCCGGAGGCGGTGAAGATGGGTTTGTCGTTGCATTTGTTGATTTGAATGGTGAGGATTCGAGGATTTGAGGATTTGAGGATGCGAGGATGCGAGGATGCGAGGATGCGAGGATGCGACAAAAGGTTTGTTTCTGCTCTCGAATCTGGATTTAGGTCTTGGGTTTTAGGTTTTGGAGAAAAGGGTTATTTCTGCACACAATAGTGTTGATTATATCCAATTTTGAATGACAATGCGAGAAGAGGCATTCTTTCTTTCCAATTATCAATTCACTACGTCGCTAAATAATCAGTAGTCGGGAGCAGAAACAAACCTTTTGTCGAATCCTCGCATCCTCAAATCCTCGTATCCTCCTTCCTCAACCCACACTGCCAGCGCCAGGCGTCAGTCAGCGCTTCATGTAGCGAACGCCGGGCCGTCCAGCCGAGTTCCCGGGCGGCTTTGCTGACGTCGGCATACACCGACTCTACGTCGCCGGGGCGGCGCGGGGAGATATGGAAGTTGAGTTTTTGTCCGCTGGCCGCTTCAAAGCTGCGAATGACCTGCATCACGCTGGCGCCCTCGCCCGTACCGACGTTGATGGCTTCGTACAGGGCGGTTTCCGGGCGGGCGGCCAGGTGCTGGAAAGCGGTGACATGCGCCTCGGCGAGGTCCATGACGTGGATATAGTCGCGGATAGCCGTACCGTCGGGGGTATCGTAATCGTCGCCGAATACGCTGAGTTGGGGGCGCAATCCGGCGGCAGTCTGGGTGATAAAGGGAACCAGGTTGTTGGGCACCCCGCGCGGGAGTTCTCCGATCAGTCCCGAAGGATGTGCGCCGATCGGGTTAAAATACCGCAGCGATATAATCTTGAAAGGTTTGCCGGCGGCAGCCACGTCGCGCAGGATCTCCTCGCCGATGCGTTTGGTATTGCCGTACACCGACATGGCGGGCTGGGCCGGACTGTCTTCCTTTACCGGCAAGTGTTCGGGCTGGCCGTACACGGTGGCGGAGGAGGAAAAGATCAGGTTGGGGGCGCCTGTTTCCTGCATGATTTCGAGCAGGGTGATGAGCGAACCCAGGTTGTTGCGGTAATATTTCAAGGGTTCGGCCATACTTTCGCCGACGGCTTTGAACGCCGCGAAATGGATCACCCCGGCCGGCTTTTCACGTTCAAAAATATCACGCATGGCCGCCGCATCGTTGCAATCGGCCTCGTAGCAGGAAACGGAGCGGCCCAGTATTTTCTCCAGTCCATCGAGTACCAGGCGTTCGGAATTGGAAAAATCATCCACGATAACCGGGGTGAATCCGGCCTCCACCAACGCCACCACCGTGTGAGAACCTATAAATCCGGCGCCGCCGGTTACAAGAATGTTCATGTATGAATCGGTATTGTTTTTTATTAAAATCGCTTGTGTCGTTGCTCAAAGACGGAAAGGTCTTTATTCGTCACCTTTCAACCAGCGTCTCCTTTTAAAATTAATACAATCTTTGACTTTCGAATGCTCAAACAAAATGCCGATGCCTGTCCTGAACCGACTTTGTCTGCTGCTGCTCGTAGGCGCTTTTTTTAAGGTAAAAGCCCAAACGCCGGCGCTCCCCCTCCCCTCGCCCGACCAACTGGCCTGGCATGAAACGAATTTCTACCTCTTTTTGCACTTCGGCCCCAATACTTTTACCAATCTGGAATGGGGGCACGGCACCGAGGCGGAAGATTTGTTCAACCCAACCGATCTCGATTGCGACCAGTGGTGCCGGGTTGCCAAAGCAGCGGGCGCCAAAGGCCTGATCATCACGGCCAAACATCACGACGGCTTTTGCCTCTGGCCTTCGCAGTACTCCACGCACACCGTGCGCGAAAGCCCCTGGCGCAACGGTCAGGGCGACGTGCTGCGCGAACTTTCCGACGCCTGCCGCCGGCACGGACTGCTGTTCGGGGTGTATCTCAGCCCCTGGGACCGCAACCACCCGCAATACGGCACGCCGGAATACAACGACGTGTACGCCAGTACCCTCACCGAATTGCTCACCGGCTACGGCCCGCTGTTTGAAGTATGGTGGGACGGCGCCAATGGCGAAGGCCCCAACGGCAAACGGCAGACCTACGATTTTCATCGTTTTGAAAAACTCGTGGCCCAACTCCAGCCCCATGCCGTGATTTTCAGCGACATCGGTCCGGGCTGCCGCTGGGCGGGCAACGAACAGGGTACGGTCAATGAAACCAACTGGGGCGGACTCGATACCGCGGGCTTCGGGCGCGGCGCTACCGGCCCGCCCGCCGACCGGCTGCAAACCGGCCAGCCCTTAGGCGCGCTGTGGATACCCGCCGAGTGCGACGTGAGCATCCGGCCGGGCTGGTTTTACCACGCCGAAGAAGACGCCAAGGTGAAAACACCCGACCAACTCTGGGACATTTACCTGCAATCCGTCGGCAGGGGCGCCAACCTCATCCTCAATGTTCCGCCCGATCGCCGGGGCCGTATTCATCCGCAGGATTCGGCGGCGCTGGTGGCGTTCGGGCAAAAAAAAGAAGCCGCTTTTGCCAAAAACCTGGCCCTTGGCGCGCGCCTATGCGGCCCCCGCTGCGGCTTCGGGCCGAAAAAAATCAAAACCGCCCTGACCGACGGCAACTGGAGCACGGCGGAGCCCTTTATCGGCGTCGACTCCACGTCGAGGCTATGGCTTGATCTGGGCCGGAAAAAGACCTTCAACGCGGTAGAATTGCAGGAATGGATCGGAGAAGGCCAGCGCATCCAATCGTTCCGGGTCGAAGTGGAGCAAAAGGACGGCTGGAAGGAAGTGGCGCGTTCGACGACCGTAGGGCATAAAAAAATCCTCACGGTTCCGGCCGTCAGGGCACGTCGCGTGAGGATTTCGGTTACCGCGGCTCTTGCGCCGCCTTCGCTGAGCGAGGTGAAGGTGTTTCGATTTTAAGGCTCCGCCTCCGGTGCATCTTTGGCAAAACCGCAGCGAGCCGTGAGGGCGAGGGCCAGAAACAGGATGATGTACAGTTCCATTGTACGGATTAAAAAGTTGGGTGAAAACCGGGTGTCGGTCAGTTGCTTTTTCGTCGTTTCGTTACCCTATTAAAACGCCGCGAAAAAGCGCATATTTCTCGGGGAAAACCCCCTTTTTTTCTCCTGATTTACCCCATCGGGCTTTCACCCATACTTTTTATTTACCAACTCCAGAGGTCGTGCTCCCGGTTGAAAAGATCGTCTTTGATCTTGGCCGATTCGTACACGATGTCTTCTCCCGAGAGGTAATCCTGGATGCGCCGGTCGTACGGATTGCTTTCCTTGTACACCATGGAAGCAAAGTAGCGCATTTCAAAAATGTCTTCCCAGGTCATGGTTGCCGACATATTGCCGCCGGGGGCGTACACTTTTTGCCGGGCCAGCAAGGAACGCGAACTGGGGTAATGTATCCAGAACAGCGGTTTTTCGTACATGAAATCGCCGTTGTCGTTGGTGACTTCCACCAGCGGCGCGATGCCGAGAATGCGTACGCGCAGTTGTCCGGTGTTGGTGTCGAAAAACCAGGCTTCTTTCATCCGGAAGCGCCGGATGCTGTTTGGGTCGATGTCGTTTTTGACCACCTGCAATTCGTCGGTCTGCGTATCCATATTATACACGTAGAGCGTATCGACGGTGGCAATTTGGTTTTCGACGTCGGACAGCGTCATGGGTTCGGCGAAGCGGTCGTCGGCGTAGGCCTGCAATTGCCCAGCTTTCGCTGCATCAGCGAGGATGGTAAAAAGCGGCGCTTCGGGATACGTGAAAGGCAGGTTCATTTTTTCCCGCACGTCGATGACGCGCCAAATCCGTTTTTCGAACAGGATATCGGCTTCCCGCACCGATTGATAGGGCAATACAGGGCGTTCGGCGATCACTTGCCGGGTCGTAAAATCATCGAGCACCGGCACGGCGGCGGTTTCGGTGGGCGGGTTATATTGCGGAATCTGGCACAGGGCCAGATTGGCGACGAGCAAGGCGCCGCCCAGGCAGCACATGCGAAGCGCTGCCCACGGAGAGACTGGAATAGTCATGTGAGTGGAGTGTTTAGTAACTTGTAAAATGGATTGAAAAATGCTGCCGCGGTCAGGGTTTTTCAGGCACTATCCGGATAGAAGAATTTAATCGGAGGTGGGAATTGCAAAAACGGCCGAAGG
>JADZFP010000590.1 GCA_020849825.1 Saprospiraceae bacterium | reverse complement strand
CATTAGCCGCCCAGCCCGGCGTCAGTCCGGCTTGCCCCGGTACCGCTTCCGGCAGCGCCGCCTTCGCCGTGGCCGGCGGCTGCGAACCCTACGGCTATGCCTGGTCCAATACCGCCGGCGGCTCGGGCAGCGGCGCCGATGGACTGGTACCCGGCGATTATACCTTTACCATCACCGACGCGCGCGGTTCGGCCTTCACCGCCACCCTGTCGGTGCCCGCCGGCAGTCCCATCACCCTCTCCCCCGCCCCCACACCCCTGACCTGCGGCGACACCCTCGGCGGCAGCGCGGCCATGTCCGTCGCGCAGGCACACCCGCCCCTCCAGTTCCTCTGGGACAACGGCGCCACCGACAGTCTGCGCACCCCGCTGCCCCCGGGCGTCTACGCCCTTACCGTCACCGACGCCATCGGGTGTACCGCTGCCGGTACTGTCGAGGTCGGTACCGAGGGCTTCCTGGACATCGATATCGCCGTGCAGGAAATCAGCTGCCACGGGGCCGCCGACGGGGCCCTGAGCGTACAAGCCGCCAATGGCGTGCCGCCTTTCCAATGGCTATGGGCCAGCGGCGATACCACCCCGACCCTGCAACCCATCGGGCCCGGCCAGTACGCCGGCACCCTCACCGACGCCTACGGCTGCACCATCAGCTGGTTTGTCCCCCTGGGCCAGCCCGACAGTCTGAGCTATTCCGCTTTGCTCAGCCCCGCTTCACCCGGCATGCCCAACGGCAGCATCCTGCTCGCCGACATCGCCGGGGGCGCCCAGCCCTACGCCATCGCGTGGAGCAACGGCGACACGGGGCCCCTGGCCGACTCGCTGCCCGCCGGCCAGCACGCCATGACCCTCACCGACGCCCGGGGTTGCCTCCACACGGCCGTTTTCGAACTGGGCCTCAGCGGCACGGCCGCCCCCGACGATGCGGCGGCGGGCTTCACCGTCCAGCCCAACCCCGCCCGCGAGGTCGCCTGGCTGCTGCTCGACGCACCCGCACCCGCCGCCCTGCCCCTGCGCGTACACGACGCCTCGGGCCGGCTGCTGCTGTTCGACACCCTGCCCGCCGGCGCCTCCCGATGGCCCATCGCCCTGGCCGACTGGCCGCGCGGAACCATCTGGGTGCAACTGTGGGACGGGGAGCGCTGGCGGGCAAAGCTGGTGGCCGTACAGTGAGGAGGGGGAGAGCCGGGTAAGAAAATCTTTTTTTCACCCGCTTTATGTAATTCACTCCACCCCCGGCATCCTTTGCTGCAACGGCGTTTCCGCGCCGCACCCGACCCTTGCTTTTTCCCTGTTCTAATCCGGTTATTCTTTCATTTTTTCAAAAATGGTAGCGCGAAACCGGGCCTGTGTGCAGGTTTTTTCTAAAAAAACACGCCACGCCTAACCCCGCACTACCCCAAATCATTACTTCGCCATGCGCACTGCACTACTCATGGCCAGCCTTTTGTTTGTCCTGGCCGCATTTCCCAGCTCCCCTGTATGGTCCCAAACCAACACCGTCCTTACTGGAAAAGTCACCGATGAAACAGGAGAAGAAATGATCGGCGCCTCCGTCAAAATAACCCAAAACAACGTATTGGTGCGCGGCGCCGTGACCGATTACAACGGCGACTACCGTATTGCGTTGAACCCCGGGACGTACGACGTAGAAGTCAGTTTTACCGGTTATCAAACCCAAATCATCAAAGGCGTGCAAGTGCTCGACGGGAAGATCAACACCCTCAACGTTGTTTTTACAGAAACTACCGCTTTGCAGGAAGTGACCATTGTGGCGTACAAGGTGCCGCTCATTCAGCAAGACCAGACCTGCAGCGGCCAAACGATTACCACGGGCAGCGTATGGCCAGCCTCGACCAGCGGCAACGGCGTAAATGTAAGGGGTAGCCGCTCGCAAGGAGCCAAGACCAAAAAGCAGGCGCCGGCGCCGGCCAGCGGCGGCACGGTCGACAAACGCGGTCGCCCGGTCAGAACCCCGCGCGATACGACCCGGCCCGATTTCAGCGCCGAGCAGTACAACGCCATCGTGGAAAACCCGTTCCTCGCCGCAGCCGGCAACCCGCTTTCCACCTTTTCCATCGACGTCGATGCCGCCTCCTACGCCAACGTGCGCCGCTACCTCAATCAGGGCAGCCTGCCGCCCGCCGACGCCGTGCGCATCGAGGAGATGGTCAATTACTTCGATTACCCCTACGCTCCGCCCACCGACGGACACCCGTTTGCCGTGTACACCGAACTCGCCGACTGCCCCTGGCAACCCCGGCACCAGTTGCTCATGGTCAGTCTGCAAGGCCAGATCATCGAAACGGGCCAGCTGCCGGCCAGCAACCTCGTGTTCCTGATCGACGTGTCGGGAAGCATGTCCGAAGAAGACAAACTCCCGCTCGTGATCCAGTCGCTCGAGTTGCTCACCGACCAATTGCGCCCGCAAGACCGCGTGGCCATCGTCGTGTACGCCGGAGCCGCCGGACTGGTTCTGCCCGGCACGCCCGGCGACCAAAAAGCAACCATCAAAAAAGCGCTGGCGGAGTTGAGAGCGGGCGGCAGCACGGCCGGCGGCGCGGGCATTCAGCTGGCTTACAATACCGCCCGCGGCCAATTTATCCCCGGCGGCAACAACCGGGTGATCCTGTGTACCGACGGCGATTTCAACGTGGGCATCAGCCAGGAAAACGAGCTGGTTGCCCTGATTGAAAAAGAACGCGAAAGCGGTATTTACCTCACGGTGCTCGGCTTCGGACAGGGCAATTACCAGGACGGAAAAATGCAAACCCTGGCCGACAAGGGCAACGGCAACCATGCCTACATCGACCAACTCGACGAGGCCCGGAAAGTGCTGGTCAAGGAATTCGGCGGCACCCTGTTTACCATTGCCAAAGACGTCAAACTGCAACTGGAATTCAACCCGGCCCAGGTCGCCGGATACCGCCTGATCGGGTATGAAAACCGCCTGTTGAATAAAGAAGATTTCAACGACGACACCAAAGACGCCGGCGAACTCGGCGCCGGACACCGGGTCACAGCCCTGTACGAGATCGTGCCGGCCGGCCAACCGCTACCCTACGCCGCAAGCGTCGACTCGCTCAAATACCAGCACCCGCCCCTTGCCTCGGCGACGGCAGCCAACGGCGACCTGGCCACGATCAAATTCCGCTACAAAGCCCCGCGCGGCAACCAGTCGAGCCGGCTGCTGCAAGCCACTGTGTCGGCCAAAGTCACGGATAAGCCCAGTGAAAACTTCCGACTGGCAGCCGGCGTAGCCGAATTCGGACTGCTGCTCCGCGGCTCGCGGTACAAAGGAGAGGCTTCGTGGACGGCGCTCCGCAAGCGCAGCGGCGAACTGGCCCTCGCCGATGCCTCCGGCTACCGCGCCGAACTGGCCGAACTGGTCGTAAAGGCCCACCGGCTGGCCGAGCCTGCGACGGCGACGAAATAATGGACCGGTTTCTGCGGGGCGCCCCGCAGGAAACCACCAATTAAAGTGTGGCTGTCTTATAGGTCTGAGTACCCAGGAGCCCTGGCGAATAAAGTTTCATACAAAGCCGCAAAGGCCGCAAGGGAGTAAATTCTTTGCGCGCTTTGCGACTTTGCGTGAAATAATATTGCTACGATTTTTGGGGCGGCCCGGCTTGTGAGACAGCCTCATAATATCCCGACCGCCTTTGGACTCGTGCAACAGTCTCCCCCCCCTGAACAAAACCGCTCACTCTTTCACGACCCGATACAGATAGGTAATCGCTTCTCTTTGCCGGAGTTCTATCTGGCGCCGCCTTAGTTTCAGGGTAGGCGTGAGCATGCCGTTCAGGGCCGTCCAGGGTTCGTACATGAGCGTATGTTTCTGAACTTTTTCGGCACTGCTCAGGGTTTCGTTGATCCGTTCGATCTCTTCCCGATAGAGTTTTTGCACTTTGGGATTGAGCACCATGTACATCGGGGAGGTCCAGTGTATTTTGTTGTCGCGGCACCATTGTTCCAGCCTGGCGAAATCGGGTACGATCAGGGCGCCGACGAAGGGGCGGTTCAGCCCGATGACCATACAATTGTCGATAAAAGGCGAGGTGTTGATTTGTTGTTCGACGTAGGCGGGCGCCACGAATTTGCCGCTGCTGGTTTTGAACACCTCGCTCATCCGGCCGGTGATGCGAAGGAAACGTTTGTTGACAATTTCGCCGAGGTCGCCGGTTTTCAGCCAGCCCCCGGCAGCCATGCGTTTTTCGGTCAACTTGGGTTCCCGCCAGTAGCCCATCATCACATTCGGGCCGCGCACGTGTATCTCACCGATCCCGTCGGCATCGGGTTTCCAGATCCGGACCTCCACGCCCGGGGCGGGGATTCCGACGGTGCCGAAATACACGCCGCCAGGTTCGAAACGGTTAAATGAGACGACCGGACTGGTTTCCGTCAGGCCGTAGCCTTCGCGCACTTCGATGCCGGCTGCTGAGAACAAACGGGCCAGGCGGGGCTGCAATGCGGCGGCTCCCACGGCGATCGTCTGCACTCTGCCGCCCAACATTTTGCGCCAATGCCGGAAAACCAGCAAAATAGCCACCAGCCGCTGCACGCGGTACCACAAGGGCATGTGCTCCTTGCCGGCATACGGGAAACGGTCGCCGAGCGCAACGGCCCAATCGAATATCTTTTGTTCGAGCCAGCCGAGCCGGGCCCTGCGCTCCATCAGCCGATCATAGGCGTTTTCCAGAATACGCGGTACCGCTGTGAAAATATGCGGCCGTACGATGCGCAGGGTGGCAGGGAGATACTCGAGATCGCTCAAGTACCACACGGATACGCCCGAAGCCTGATAAACGTAGCTGACCATTCTTTCAAAAACGTGGCTCATGGGTAAAAAACTGAGCGCCCGCATCCCCGGCTTCAAGGGCACGATGGCCAGTACGGATTTGATATTGCTGATAATGTTGTTGTGGGAAAGCATTACGCCCCTTGGATAACCCGTCGACCCGGAGGTAAAGATGATCGTTGCCAGATCTTCGGGTTTGACGGCATCCCGGTACTTTTTGAGCACGGAGAAATCTTCGTTTTTTTCCCGTCTTACGAGTTCCGACCATCGCATAGACCCCTGGGCGGGCTCGAAACCAATGATTTTCCCCTGAAACATGCCGTGGTTGGCGTGCAGCCGGCGGACCATTTCGCGATTGCCGACAAAACATCCTTTCAGTCCCGTGTAGCGCGTGATGTACCCGATCTCGTCCACTCGTGCATCGGCGTGAATCGGCACCGAAATAATGCCCAGTTGCGCCAGCCCGGCATCGGTAATGGCCCATTGCGGACTGCCGCCCCTTGCCAGAATACCCACCCGGTCGCCGGGCTGAAATCCGAGGCGCAACATGCCCAGGCAAAAACGATCGCGCGTCAGGATGGCTTTTTCCACACTCCAGGTATGCCAACTACCGTCTTCCCAACCAGCCATGGCGAATTCCTGCGGAAAACGCTGCTGTTGGTATTCCAGAATTTCGAACAGCCGGGTAAAATCCATAGCGACGAAATTTAGAGCAATGAAATCCCGGTTAGTGCCGGACGGTCATCCGCCTGATCCGAACGGCTGCCAATACGCCCAGACTAACCACAAAAAACACGGCCAGGGCCAGGACGCTGTACCGCATGGCATCCGAATCCTGCCGGAGCGGAAAAATACCCGAACTGCGCACCATTTGTTCTACAAAGCCAAAAACAAAGGTGCCGGCCACGGTCGATACCTTGTCCATCACGTCGTAAAAACTGAAATAAGAGGCTGTATCGGGTGTGTTTTCAGGCAGCAGTTTGGCGTACGTACTGCGCGAAAGGGCCTGTATGCCGCCCATCACCAGACCCACGCCGGCAGCCAGAAAATAAAATTCCAGCCCCGAAGTGACGAAATAGCCGATCCAGCAAATCCCCGTCCAGATAACCAGTTGTATCATCAGCGAGAATTTATTGCCTTTTCGTTCCGACAAACGCGTGGAAAGCCAGGCGCCGCCGATTGCCACGATTTGCAGGATGAGAACCAGCAGAATGAGCCCGGTTGTGCTGAAATGCAGCACTTTTTCCGCAAAAACCGAGGCCAGGAAAAGCACGGCATTGACCCCTGCATTGTAGAAAAAAAAGGCGGTGAGAAAGGCCAGAGTGTTGCGGTCGCCCCGCACCGTTCGCCACACTTTCCGGATTTCGTCGTAGCCCTTGGTCAGCAAATTTACACCCGCCGGTTTCACCTTGTCCTCGGGCAGGCGATTCAGTGGTATTTGGGCAAACCCGATCCACCAAAGCCCCACCATCACGAAAGCCGTGGGCACGGCGCGCAGGCCGTCGGAGAATCCGAACCATTTGTAATTCAGGATAACCACCAGATTGACCACAAGCAGGATCACACTGCCGAAGTAGCCGTAGGAAAAGCCCTTGGCGCTCACCTTGTCGTATTGGTCTTCGGTGGCGATAATGGGCAAAAAAGCGTTGTAAAACACGATACCGCCCGCAAAACCGATCGTTGCCAGGATAAAACCCACCACGCCCACCCACAACGTGGGCATACCTTTGAAAAACAAAAGCGAGATGCAGGCCAGTGAGCCCAGCAGGGTAAAAAAGCGCAAAAACGCCTTCTTTTTACCACCGTAATCGGCAATGCCCGACAACAAAGGCGACAGCAGCGCAATCACCAGATAAGCCAGTGAAATAGACCAGGCGTAGAGCGTGCTATCGGTCATTTCGTAGCCGAGCACCCGCACGCGGTCGTCGGTCACATTGAGAAAGTAGCCGGGAAAAATAGCGACCGTGATGACCAACGCGTAGGCGCTGTTGGCCCAGTCGAAAAATGCCCAGCCTCTGACGGTCCGGGGGTCGTTTTTAAGGGGAAGGGCGGCGGCGTTTTCCGTTGACACAAGCGGGAAGTTTGGCGTAAATGTAAACGCCGCCGCACGAAATCCCTTCTTTGATCAAAAATACTTCGCGCCGGGAAGATTTGAAAGGACCTTTATAAGGTTGATAAGGGTTTATGGGGTTTATTACCCGCTCGTACTGAAAAACGCTTTCAGCGGCGAACGGTATTGCCAAACGGAACGTTGATGCCCAACCAGGGAATGGCAATCAGAAATCCATCCGTATTGGTCGGCATCACCAGCGCCCCGTCGATAGCCAGATTGCGGCCGATAAATCGCCCGCCGAACGACAGCAGCGTGACATTCGAATCTCCGGTATCGAAAATGTAGTTTTCCGTGATAAAAGCGAATTTTTTTCCTGCCCGGTATGTACCGCTGATCGAAATGGTAGGGGTACTTGCCCAGTCGTCGCCGGCATATCCGTATCCCAGTCCGAAGTTGATGTTTTTATCCCTGGGTCCGATCGTAAACTGGCCGTACGCGACACCAAACGTCCCCACATCTTCTCCCAGAACAGTAGCGAACAAGCCACCGACGCCGACATTAAACATGTCTTTTTTGATGGGGATCGACACTTTCGGCGTAATCCAGATCGGGGAAGCGGCGCCATCGAAAAAGAACAGGGGTATAATGCCCGCGCCCAGGGTAAAATTGTTGGTAATGCCGTAACTGATCTGGTTGAAAAATATCCAGGTATTGGAATAATACCCCTCGCCCTTGCGCAGTCCGTAGCCGTTGGGGCCGAACAAATAGCGCGTGGCGTGCGGGTTTTCGGGCCAGTATTCGCCGTTGACCATTTCTGTGGTTCGGACGGGCCGCATCAGTTTGATCTGTTTTTTGGGCAGTTTGATTTCGCCCAGATTGTCGGTTTTCAGGACGAGTACGTCCGCATTTTGATCGACAATCCAGCCGACGTACTGGTTACCGTCGATCGTTTCCACCATCACCCTGGCGGAATCGGCGGGTTGCTGGGCCGCGACCTGGCCGTTGAGGCAGAGGAGGGCAACAAAAAGGCATCCGAAAAGCAATTTGAGATTGTTCATAACAAGATATTTTGTTGGGTGAAAAATCGTCACTAACGGCGGCCGGCCCAATAATCCGGATTACACTACTCAATGATTATTTCATCCATAAACAGCCAGGCGCCGTTGCTTTCGCCGGGCATTCCGGCCGGTATGACACCGAAAGTGGAAGCAACGACCCGCACGTAGCGCCCTTTTGCTCCCGGTGTTTGGACAACGATTGCTTCTATGCGGTTGCCCGACAGATTGCTTGTATCGATGTTTTGCGCGGCCAGGGTAGAGAACGTTTTGCCGTCGGCCGACACCTGTACCTCAATGCGGCGGGGCGGATAAATCCAGGAGCCCGTGTTGACCAGACAATGCGTGGTCACTTTTTCAAAAGATTCCTGCCGGCCCAGATCGATCAGCGGATCGAAGTCGCGATTGACCAGTCCGACCCAGTTTTTCCAGTTTTTGAGGCTTCCGGTGACGCCGTCGGTCAGGGCAAACTCGCTCGTACCCTTGAATTTGTCGGGTTGGCCGCTGAGTACGTACAATTTGCCATTGGCTTTGTGCGCCTGGTATTGTACGACGAAGGTTTTGCTCAGTTTTTTCCCTTCGCGGAATGCGGCGGCTTTGACCGTGGCGCTGCTGTTGAGCACAATAGGGGCAAAGTATGGCATCGATTGCGGCGCGGGTTCGCTGCCATCGGTGGTGTACCGGATGTCGGCGCCGGCCGCCGTCGTGCCCAGTTGAAGTGCGCCGGCTGAAAAACTGCCTTTGACGTCGTAGATACTTTTTGCGTAGTTCACCTGCAAGGCATCCAGTCGGGCCAGATGCGCCTCCAGTCGGCGCGAAAAATCCGGCCAGTCGCGGCGGCTTTTGGCCGACCATTGTACTTCACTCATGGCGCACATGCGGGGGTAGAGCATGTATTCGAGGTAATCGGGCGTTCGGATATACTCCGTCCAGACGTTGGCTTGCACGCCCAGGATATATTGCTGTTCATCCGGTTGCAGTACATCGGGCAGGGGTTCGTAGGCATATACTTTTTCCAGGGGCAGGTATCCGCCGATCGCCAGGGGTTCGGTTTCGGCATCGGCGCTTTGGTAGTAATCGAAGTAACAATGGGAAGTGGGGGTCATAATCACGTCGTGGTGCGCACGGGCGGCTGCAATGCCGCCTTCGGTGCCCCGCCAGCTCATCACCGTGGCGGAGGGCGCCAGACCGCCTTCCAGGATTTCATCCCAGCCGATCAGTTTTTTGCCGTGTCGGGCCAGCATGGTTTCGGCGCGGCGGATAAAATAGCTTTGCAGTTCGTGCTCGTCTTTTAGTCCTTCGGCCTGCATACGCGCCTGGCATTTCGGACAGGTTTTCCAGCGGGTTTTGGGGCATTCGTCGCCGCCGATATGGATATACGGACCGGGGAACAGCGCGCACACT
Source organism: Saprospiraceae bacterium (assembly GCA_020849825.1). GTDB lineage: Bacteria > Bacteroidota > Bacteroidia > Chitinophagales > Saprospiraceae > M3007. Next base: position 2,900 of record JADZFP010000590.1, on the reverse strand, counting down.
TCGCTCAGCACCTCGTCGACAAACCGGAAAGTCTGCTCATTGCCTGCGCAAAACACGTCTTCAAACACGCCCCAACGCGTGGCGGCCTGGTATGAGCCGCCGGTGCAGCCCAGTTCGGGATAAGCCGAGAGAGCGGCAAGCGCGTGGCCGGGCATTTCGATTTCCGGAACGACGGTAACAAAGCGCTGCCGCGCGTATTCCACCACTTCTTTTACTTCTTCCTGGGTATAATATCCGCAATAGCGTTTGCCATCGAAGCGGGTGGGCTGGTCGCTGTTGTGCCCCACGATAGTCTCCGTGCGGCAGGAAGCAACCGAGGTGAGTTTCGGGTGTTTTTTGATCTCGATGCGCAAACCCTGATCGTCTGTCAGATGCCAGTGGAAAGTATTGGCCTTGTGAAAAGCCAGCAGATCGATATAACGTTTGATGTAAGAAACGGGGAAAAAGTGCCTGCCCACGTCGAGGTGCAATCCGCGGTAACCGAAACGCGGCGCATCGGTGATGGTGCAGCAAGTAGCCGTCCAATTATCGCGGCGTTGCGGCTGCAGACTGTTCAGTTCGGCCGGAAACAATTGCCGCAGGGTTTGTACGGCGTAAAAAGCACCCGCAGCCGAGCGCGCGCGAATGGCGATACTCCGCTGCCGGACGTCCAAAACGTAGCCTTCTTCCGAGGCAATCGTCGTATCGGGCAGAAAATAGATGGATTGTTCGTCGTTGGCGCCAACATTGCTTTTGTAAGGCGCCAGGGTAAGCGAGAAACCCGCCCCGGATTGCGCCACATCGGCAAAAGCCCGGGCCGCTAATTGCCAGTCGGGCCGGCTTTCAGGATAATAAATACGGCTGGTCGACAGCAGTTGAAAAACGCCTTCGCCCTCAACGATCGTAAGCGGTTGAGGCACGATCTGGATTGAGGTGTTTTGGCAGGCGGAAAAAAGCGGGAGAAAAAGGCAAAAAATTAAAAGAACACGCATAGGGAAGGGTGCAATCAGGTTGAATGTCCGGCAAGATAGAAGGCCCGGCATTAAAAGCCAAACGAGCACAGAAACTTTGCAGGTTTCCGCTTTTTCCGTATAAATTTGTCACACTGCAACCTTTTTTCACTTTGCAGCCTCAAAAAAATTCAACCGTAAACCCTACCCTATCCTACCCTGTCATGAAACGCCTCCTGTCCCTGCGCCCGCTCCTGCTCCTTTGCCTCGTCATGGCGTACACCGCCGCCGCCGCTCAAAACTGGAAGTTAAAAACAGAAACCGATGGCATGAAAGTGTATTACCGCAGCACCGATGCCGGCCATGAAATCAAGTTAGTGACGAATTTGTCAACCCGCCTGAGCGCCCTGGCCGCTTTGTTCAACAATGTGCCAGACTACCCGCGCTGGGGTTACAAAGTGCAAAACTCACGCCTGCTTCAAAGGGTAAGCCCCACCGAGTTCTACTTTTACCAGGAGTTCGATTTCCCCTGGCCCCTGACCGACCGCGATGCTGTGATGCACACCCGGATCATACAGGACCCCACGACGCGTGTTATCACCCTTTATTCCAACGCACAGCCCGACTATTTGGCCGAGAGTCCAAATCTCGTGCGGGTAAAAAAAGCGCAGGTGCGATGGACTTTCACCCCGGCCGGCAACAACCTCGTGCATGCCGAATACTGGTTGCGCTCCGATCCCGGCGGGCTGCTGCCCGACTGGACGGTAAGCATGGCTGCCGACACCGGGCCGGTACAGACCGTGCAAAACATCCGGAAACTGCTCACCGAAGACCAGTACCGCAATGCGCAGCTGCCCTATATCCGCGACTAGCAGACGCTTGCGCCTTCCTGATTGACGGCCGACAAAAACACTTCGCTTTCAATTTTTTGCGCGGTAAAAACGGCCTGCATGGCCCGTCCGGCTTCTTCGGCAGCCAAGCTGTTGGCCGCGATGGCAAAAATGGACGGCCCCGAGCCCGAAATGCTGCAACCCAATACGCCGGGTACGTTCAGTGCCGCTTCCTTGACGTTGTAAAACCCGGGTATGAGGTGCGCCCGCTGGGGTTCGATCACTTCGTCGCACAGGCAACGGCTGAGCAAAGCGATGTCGCTGTTGTACAAAGCCAGTACGAAGGCGCCCAGGTTGGCGCTTTGCCGAACGAAGGATTCGAGCGGCACGTCGGGCTTCAGCAGGGCCCGGGCGGTTTTGGTCAATACTTCGAGCTGCGGATACACTACCGCGGCATGCAGGCCGCGCGGCACGTGCAGGCGGTGCACGTCGAGCGTCGGGTTGTCGCGTACGAGCACGATACCGCCAATGAGTGAAGGCGCCACATTGTCGGCGAAATAAGCGCCCGAGGCCATGGCTTCGCCGGCACAGGCAAAGGGCAACAACTCGCGTTTGCTCATGCCCGTGCGCAGCAATTCGCTCACGGCCAACACGGCGGCGGCGGCACTGGCGGCACTGCTGCCCAGGCCGCTGCCGGAGGGCATTTTTTTGTGCACTTCCAGTTCGATCCCCCGGCCATTTTCCCCCAGGTGTTCCAGCAAAGCCAGGGCAGCCACGCCGGCTGTATTGCTTTCGGGCTCGTAGGGCAGTTTGCCGCCGGCGCCGGTGATTTTAGTGATGCGAAGGCCGGGTGAATCGCTTTTTCGCGCGATCACTTCGTCGCCGGGGCGCTCCAGCGCCATACCCAGAATGTCGAATCCCACGCCGATATTACCAATGCTGGCGGGAGCAAATACTTTGATACCCAATTCGTTAGTGATGAATGATGAAAGATGAATGATGAATGATGAATGATGTGTGTGTGCCTAAAATAGGTTGACTGATTAGAGTAACTTATGATTCTGTTTCAGGCTTGAAACTGAGTTGTAGTTGAAATGAATTTTCAACATATTGTTTATAGGTAAAGATTTCCAATTTTGGT